>JAOBWQ010000092.1 GCA_025463425.1 Ilumatobacteraceae bacterium
CTGCTGAGCGTCAGCGCGCCGACATCGTTGGCGGTCGAGACGGCGCGGCGGGCTCAGCTGATGCTGGCGGGCTTCGTGCGCAACGACGGCCTCAACGTCTACGCACCCGAACGCCTCGTCAAGGCGGAGCCGCCAGCTCCTTCGGCGAGCTCGCAGAGGTAGCGTGACCCGCATGACCACGATCCTGGATCCCGTCGTCCCGAGTACCGGGCTCACCGTGCTGCACCTGTTCTGTCACACCAACGGTGGCGCGAACGGTGCGCAGGTCGACGGCGAAGCAGTCGTGACCGCCACCAAGGCAGCCCAGGCCGACGGTGCGCAGGTGGTCACGGCCGCGATGCTCGGCCACAAGTGCGATGTCGCCGTGATGGCCCTGCACCCCGACATGCGCGTCCTGCGCCGGCTGCAGTCGGCCCTGCAGGTCGCCGGTCTCGTCATCACCGACAGCTACGTCTCCATCACCGAGGTCAGCGAGTACGCGAAGGGCATGCCGGCCGAGATGCTGCAGCCACGGCTGTATCCCACCCTGCCGCCAGAGGGCAAGCAGGCGTTCTGCTTCTACCCGATGTCCAAGCGCCGCGAGCAAGGCGCGAACTGGTTCTCCCTCCCCTACGACGAGCGCTCGATGCTGATGCAGGAGCACGGCAAGAGCGGTCGCACGTTCGCCGGGCGGATCGTGCAGTTGATCACCGGATCGACAGGGTTGGACGACTTCGAATGGGGCGTCACCCTGTTCGGCAACCACGTCGACGATCTCAAGGACGTCGTCTACACGATGCGCTTCGATCGCGCATCGGCGATCTTCGCCGAGTTCGGGCAGTTCTTCGTCGGCATGGTCACGCCCGTCGAGCAGCTCTTCGCCCACTGAGCTTTCGACAGCCCTGAACCACGCGCTGGGGCGCGCTCAGCGAGCCGACACGTCGAGCTGGCGCTTCGACACGTCGCGACCCGTCTCGTCGAACGAGAACTCGTCGAACACGCCGGATGACGGGTCGCCGCTCTCGCCCAGAGCGAGGCGGCCCGACGGGCCGTCGTAGTCGATGTTGCGGCCCTTGCCAATCAACGCCACGCACTCGGCGAACGTGGTGCACACCGAACCACCCGAGCTGATCCCAGGAACCACGTTCGCCAACGTGTCGGCCTGGGTGGACCCGGTCTGCTCGGCCGCGATCATGAACAGGTTGGCGCAGTCGTAGGCCTGGGTGGCGAACAGGCCCGTCGCGTTCACGTCGGTGGTCGCGATGGCCTGCATCAGCTCCGCGTTGTCCGTGAGCACATAGGGCGAGACCCCGACGATGCGTTCCCGGGCGGCCGGCTTGACCGAGTTGAGCAGGCTGATCGACCATGGCTCGCGGAGTGCGTCGTTGACGACGATGTCGCGGGGATCGCCGGCCGTCGCCTGGGCGAGCGCAGCCAGCACGCGGGACCCGGCATCCGGATCACCGATCAGCGCGATCGCTCCGGTCCCTGACCTGGCGACGCGGACGGCCTCGGTGTTGAACTCTGAGTCGTCGACCGCGAAGCCGACGGCGGCACCGACGCTGATGCTCCGGCGCTTCAGTGCGCTCTCCAGCGCGGCCTCGAACGGGCGGCCGTAGCCATCGTCGACGTAGGCGATCGACGCGGTGGTCTCGCCGGTCTGCTCGATGACCTTGGCCATCGCTTCGGCCTGCAGGCTGTCGGACGGGATCGTGCGGAAGAAGAGGTGGTTGTCGGGGAAGTCGTCCATCGCCAGCGCCGACGCACTGGGCGAGCACGCTGCGACGTCTGCTTGCACCAGAGCAGGCGCCAGGGCGATCGCGTTGGTCGACGACGCCGGGCCGATGATCACGTCGACCTTGTTGTCGAGCAGGTCCTGTAGGCTGACGCTGGCAGCGACCGCATCCGCGCCTTCGTCGCGGACCACGAGCTCGACCGGCTGCCCGTTCACGCCACCGGCCGCCGTTGCCTGATCGACGGCGACCTGCACTGCGGCGAGCTCGGACTCCCCGATCGAGGCACCTTCGCCGCTCTTGGGCAGGAGCACGCCGATCCTCAGCACACGGTCGTCGGTGATGGGGGCAACGGTGGGCACCGTGGCCGCCAGCGTCGTGGCCGGCGCGTTGGCGGCCGACGACGAGCACGCGGCCAGCGCCACCAGCCCGACCGCTGCCACACCGAACGTTCGCACTCGTCGGCTGATCACGCCGGGAAGTGTAGGCGGCGACCTCCGATGCGAAGATGGCAGATCGATCCCTACGTGCAGCTCCTGGCCGACGCCGCCCACGCCGTGGTGCCCCAATGGCTCGTGCGCTGCGTCGTCGAGACGGCGCAGCGGATGCGGGTGCCGCCCTCGGCCGCGCTGGTGGCCGACGCCGAGGAGATGAGCCGCGTGACCGCGCCGCTGGTGCTCGCCGAGCTGGACGCGTTGTTGGACACCGACGCCGAGGCGCAGCGGACCAACCCACTCAGCATCCTGCGGGCTGCCGTGCGCCACCCGAACGAGGTGCTCGCTCGGCATCACGTGCCGATGCCGCAGCGAACCGAGTTCGAGCAGCGGAACTTCCCGGCCGACGTCTACTCGCTGAGCCCGGCGACGTGGACCGATGTCGACGAGTCGCTGCAGGAGCCCGGGCTGATCTGGGGCGCGTGGAAGGCGAAGACCATCCTCGATCGGCGCCGTGGTGAGTCAGGTCCGCGTGAAGGTGCCGGTGACGTCGCCGGTGGTCATCCCGCCGGCTGAGCGTCAGCTGCACACGCGGCCAGATCGAGCCGGGCACCCCGCCCGCCGGCGACAAGGCAGCCACTCGCGAGCAGGTTCGCACGGAGCGCGGAGACCTGGCGCACGAGGAGCGGGGCCAGCGAGCCGCCGATGATCGCCTGCACGGATGCGTCGTCGAGATGTGCGCCGTCAGGTCGCAGAGAGTGTCCGGCGGCCGTCTCCGCGCCGGCAACGAGTGCGCCATAATCGATCGTCTGCACCGGCGCCCACTGCTGGTCCCAACGCGCGACCTGCGCGTTCCAGGCGGCGATGCCGACGTCGGTGGTCCATCCGCTGTGCGCTCCGGTCGGGTTGGGTGGGGCGCTGGCGACCTCGATCACGGCCCCCGACGGAGCGACGAGCCCGACCAGGTCGCGCATCCCGGCGTCGTGCGCGGCGATGTAACCGAGGTCTCCGGGCGCCGACCAATCGGTGTGGCCCGGATAGCGCTGGGCGGCTTCTTCGGGAAGGCTGTCGACGGCCAACACGACGTCGGGATGGAACGACGCGATCGCTTCCGGCCAGCCCGAGTGCACGCCCGGGCAGCCCGCCGCCGACGTCTCGGACCCGAGCAGCGTGCTGGCATCGAGCGCCACGAGGGCGCAATTGCGGCGCCCCGCCCAGAGCACCCGTACGTCCGCGGTCGAATCGGCGAGTCCCGTGGCCACCCCGTAGGAGGTGCTGTCGCCGATCACCAACACGTTCATCGTCGCGGCGGCCTTCGGTGGCGCGACGAGCTCGTCCACCCAGCCGGGATCGACGTCGTTCAATGCGCGCAGCGAGACCGATTCGGTGGAGACGGTGACCTCGGCCAGCACGCCGGCGAGGAAGTCGCCGCCGACCGGCTGCTCGTCGACCACGATCACCCGAGTGGCATGGTGGGCAAGCGCCACGAACGAGGCCACGCCGAGCCCATCGAGGTGCTCGGACACGCTGTACTGCTGGCTCACGGGCAGGCCGTGGCTGACCGCAACGCGATCTGCGAACGCGGCGTGGTCGGCCGGGCCGATGGCCACGATCAGGACGTCGGCGTTCGGGACGGGCATCGCCGGCGAGGGGCATGACGGATCGAGCGGCCAGGCATCGTCGAACGCCACGACGGCGCAACCGGGCAGCACATCGTCGACCACGCGGACCCCGGCCTGGCCCGCCGCGGCGCGCTGCACCGCGCGCATCACCGACATCGAGCTGCCGACGACCGCAACCTTGAGCGCCTTCGGCTGGGCGGCCGCGGCCGTCGTTGACGTGGTCGATGCAGATGTCGAGGCCGTCGTGTCGTCGGGGGGCGCGGCGGCAGCCGACGTCGCGAGGCCGACGGACAGGGGCCGGATCGGAGTGGGTTGCGATCCATCCGCGACGGCTCGGCCCGACACGGCGCTGTCGAACAGGACGGGACCATCGGGGGCGTCGAGCATCGAGATCTGCTGGCTCCGCGCCACGGGCGCTGCCGGCACGACGAGGGCCACGACGATGACCGCGCCGACGGCCGCCAGCGATGCCACGCGGATCGCACTCGAGCGCTGCAGCAGGCGGCCGTCACGGATCGGACGCTCGACGAACCGGAAGGACGCCTCGGTCAGCACACCGACCAGTGCGATCTGGGTGGCTCGTGCGAGCCATCCGTGGAGGTGCAGCACCGACGGAGTGACGAGCACCAGCACCGGCCAGTGGAAGACGTAGATCCCGTAGCTGCGCCGACCGAGCGCGGCCAGCGGCGACCATCCGACGACCGCAGCGAACGCACCCGTTGTCCGCCCGGCTGCGACGATCATCGGGCACCAGAGCAGGGCGAGCGCGATGAAGCCGCCCCGGTACAGCCACTCGTCGGACTGGGTGACGGTCACCACCAACACGGCGAAGCCCGCCAGTCCGGCCAGCGCGGCGACGCCGAGCAACATGTCCCGCCGGTAGTTCATCGACGCGGGCGCTGGATGCGCGGACAGCCACCACGCCAGCAGCGCACCGATCAGCAGCTCTCCGGCGCGGGTGTGGGTGCCGTAGTAGATCAGATCGTGATCGGTCGTCGCGAGGGTCGCGGCCAACGATCCGACGGTGAGCACGGCGAGACCGACGGGCACGGCCCACCGCCGGCGCACGGCCAGCAGCAGCGCGATCAAACAGGGGAAGACGAGGTAGAACTGCTCCTCGATCGCCAGCGACCAGAAGTGCAGCAGTGGGCTCGGTCGGCCGACGAACAACGCGGCGTAGGACTGACCAGCC
>JAOBWQ010000094.1 GCA_025463425.1 Ilumatobacteraceae bacterium
GCCTCCCGACGCCGCTCGGACTTGCGCAGCGCTGCTTCGGTGGCGGATTGATCTGCCTCCTCCTTCGCGGCCCGATGCAGCGCGGCGACCCGGTCGAGCCAACCGTCGCCGCGCTGGAGCCACACGATGCCGAGCTCGTCGACCAGTTCGGGCGTGGCGACCTCGCCCAACCGACTGCGGAACGCCTCATCTGCGGCGACGGCTCGACGCACAGCGGCCAGCGCAGGCCGGTCGAGGCGGGCCAAGCGCAGATGTGCCTTCAATGCCGACGGAAAGACGAGCGGCGGACGCAGCTTCTGGCCGGCTGCGGCGATGCCGACCGCGAACTCGAGCGCCGATCGCAACGCCGTGTCGGGCAGCGCGCGAACATCGACCTGCTCGCCCACGACCGGCACGTCGGCGGCCGGCGCGACGACCGGCTCGGGCGGTGCGTCGTGCTCGTCCACGGTCATGTGACCAGCGTATCGGCGGTGCCGAGGGGCCGACCTTGACAGCGAACGGGTGTTCTGGTCTTGTTGTCGTGATGCAACGTACGTTCGATGACCTCGGCACTCCGCTCTGTGACGTCACGTTCTGCGTGCTGGACCTGGAGACCACCGGTGGCGACCGCAATGGCGATGTGATCACCGAGATCGGCGCGATCAAGGTGCGTGGCGGAGAATGCCTCGGCACGTTCCAGACCCTCGTCAACCCGGGCCGGGCGATCCCGCCATCGATCACGATCCTGACGGGCATCTCCGACTCGATGGTCGTGCCGGCGCCGCGCATCGAGCACGTGCTGCCGTCGCTGCTGGAGTTCTGCCGCGATTCCGTCATCGTCGGTCACAACGTGCGCTTCGACGTCGGCTTCCTGAACGCGGCCCTGAAGCGCGCCGATCGCCCGGTGCTCGGCAACATCGCGATCGACACCCTCGCCCTCGCCCGCCGCCTCCTGCGCGACGAGGTGCCTGACTGCCGCCTGGGCACGCTGTCGACCCGGTTCCGACTCGACCACCAGCCGAGCCATCGCGCCCTCGACGACGCGCTGGCCACCGCCGACCTCCTCCACCTCCTCCTCGAGCGCGCCTCGGCGTTCGGGGTGCTCGGCCTCGATGATCTGCAGTTGCTGCCCAAGATCGGCGGGCACCCGCAGGTGGCCAAGCTCAAGCTCACCAACCACCTGCCCCGCACCCCCGGCGTCTACCTGTTCCACGACGCGCGGGGTGAGGTCCTGTACGTCGGCAAGGCCACCAACCTCCGCCAGCGGGTGCGCAGCTACTTCGGCAGCGAGGACCGCCGCAAGATCGGTCCGATGCTGCGCGAGGCACAGCGGGTCAGCCACATCGAGACACCGGACCCGTTGACGGCAGGCGTGCTCGAGCTGCGCTACATCCAGCAGCTGTCGCCCCGCTACAACAAGCAGGGCACCAACTGGGACCGGTACTGCTACGTGCGCCTGTCGACGGAGGAGGCATGGCCGCGGCTGTCGATCGTCAAGGATGCCAAGCCGGTCGGTCTGCACATCGGTCCTCTGCCGTCGCGCACGATGGCCAACCTCGTCATCGAGGCGATCCAGTCGGTCGTGCCGCTGCGCCGCTGCACGGCCCGGTTGGGTCGTTCGTACGTCGCTCCGGCCGGGGCTCCGCAGTGCACGGCAGCTCAGCTCGGCATCGCCGAGTGCCCGTGCTCGGGCACTGCCGACATCGCCCGCTACGCCGATGCCGTGGAGATGGTGAAGCGCGGCCTGGGCGGCGATCCCGACGTGCTGCTCGCGCCGTTGCGCGAGCGCATGCTCGGCCTGGCCAGGGGCCATCGCTTCGAGGAAGCGGCCGGCGTGCGCGACCGGGCGCAGGCACTTGCCGGTGCGATCAAGCGTCAGCGGATGATCGACCACCTCCGCCACGCGCAGCAGGTCGACCTCCACATCGGCGGGATCCGGTTCGAGTTCGATCACGGTCGGCTCGTGCACAGTGGCGTCGACGGCACGCTGTCGCTCGGGCTCGCACTGGCCCCGCCGGAGACCTCGCCGTTGCACGCGCCGCTCAACCGCAACGCCGTCGACGAGACGCTGTGCATCGCCCGCTACCTCGAGGCGAACAGCCAGCGCGTCACGTTGTTGCGCTGCACGGGAGAATGGAGCCAGCCGGTGCACCGCCTGCCCACCTTCGAAGCCCGTCGCGCCGCCGCCTGACGCCTCCACGTCCCAGGAGCGGATCTCACCGCCGCCGCCGCCGGTGGCGGAGCTTATGGTGGCGCAATGGTCACGGTGCAGCAGCTCGCCTACTTCCTCGCTGCTGCGGAGCACGGGTCGCTGTCCGCGGCCGCCAACGCGTGCTCGATCGCCCAGCCGAGCCTCAGCGAGCAGGTCCGCCGCTTGGAGCGCGACATGGGTGTCGACCTGTTCCTGCGGACCAACCGTGGGCTCGTGCTGACCGAAGCCGGGCGACTGCTCGTGCCGGCCGCCGAGCGGGCCGTGGCCGCAGTGCGCGAGGCCGAGGACACCGTCCACGGTGTGCGTGCGATCGTCAGCGGCACGGTCTCGCTGGGCACGTTCAGCAGTGCCCATCACTACATCCTCGGCGATGTCGTCGCGGAGTTCCGGCGCCGCTACCCGCACGTCCGGATGCGCATCGTCGGCCACAACTCGGTGGGTGTCGCCGACGCCGTGCGCAACGGTCAGCTCGAGGCGGGGCTGGTCGCGCTGCCCGTCGACGACCGCGGGCTCGAGGTGGGCACGACGGTGTGGACCAGCGAAGCCGTCTACGTCAGCGCCGAGCCCGAGCGAGTCGCAGCGCCGGTCACCATCGAACAGCTGAGCAACGCGGAGCTGATCCTGCCCGAGGCGCAATGGGGCAACGACGATCCCACCCGCCGTCAGCTGATCGATCGCGCCCAGCGCGCCGGACTGGTGATCGAGCCGATCGTCGAGGTCGAATCACCCGCTGCAGCGCTCGATCTCGCGGCACGCGGCGTGGGCGACACGGTGGTCTCGCGGACGCTGGTGTCGCTCCTCCACTTCACCGACCGGCTCGGCTGGACACCGCTCGACCCACCGCTCCTCGAGTCGTTCGCCTTCATCACCCGGCGCTCGACGAACCTGTCGCCGGCGACTCGGGCGCTGATCGAACTGGCCCAGTGTCGGTTGGCCGAGCTGCACGGTTGATCAAGGCGTTGCCTTGATGGAGGGTCGCCAATCAAGGCTGGACAGACCATCGAGCGACGGTCAGGCTCTGATCATGGGTTCACACCGCTACTGCATCATCGGCGCGGGCGCCGCCGGCCTCGCCACGCTGGACAACTTGCTCCAGGACGGCTTCGACGTGGACTGCTTCGAGCGCAACCAGACGGTCGGTGGCCACTGGCAGACCGATTACGAATCCCTGCACCTGATCACCTCGCGTTCGATCTCCGGCTTCGTCGGCTTTCCGATGCCGGACAGCTACCCGGTGTACCCGAGCCGCGACCAGATGCGCGACTACCTGCTCGACTTCGCCACCGAGCGCGGCCTGCTCGACAAGATCCGGTTCGGCGTGTCGGTGATCAGCGTGCAGTCGATCGGCGACAGGGGCGAGAACGGTTGGACGGTGGAGACGTCCGACGGCTCGTCCAACACCTACGACGCGGTCATCGTCGCCAACGGCCATCTCTGGGATCCGCGCCTGCCGGATGTGCCCGGCGAGTTCGACGGCCCCGTGATCCACTCGTCCAGGTACAACAACGTCGACGACATCGCCGGTCGTCGGGTCCTCGTGATCGGGGCGGGCAACTCGGGTTGCGATCTCGCGGTCGACGTCGCCAACGCCAGGCTCGATTCGTTCATCTCCGTCCGGCGCGGCCAGACGTTCCAGCCGAAGGCGATGTTCGGCAAGCCGCGCGCCGAGCTGAAGTGGCTGGGCAAGCTGCCCGTCGCGGTGAACGAGCGGGTGTCACGCTTCCTCGTCGACGTCGTCGTCGGCAAGACCTCGGCGTACCGCGGCCTGCCGGAGCCGAAGACGCGGAACCTCAACATGCAGCCACCGGTGGTCAACAACCTGCTGCTCTACTGGATCCACCACGGTCGGATCACCGTCGTTCCCGGGGTGACCCGGTTCGAGGGCAAGCGCGTCCACTTCACGGACGGCACCAGCGGCGAGTTCGACACGGTGCTGCTGGCAACGGGCTTCAACGTGAAGTTCCCGTTCCTCGACGAGTCGTTTTTCACCTGGCGCGACGGCGTTCCCCTGCGCACCGCCGGGATGGTGCTGCCCGTCGGTGTCGAGAACCTGTACTTCATCGGCCTCGCTGCCGCCCGTGGTCCCCAGCTGCCGATCTACTCGCTGCAGTCCAAGATGCTGACGCGCATGCTGCGCATCCGAGAACGAGGCGGTCCCCTCCTGGCCGCGCACTTCGCCGCCATCGAGCCGGCGGAGGCGCGGATCGACATCATCCGCAAGTTCTGGATGAAGCAGATGGAGGCGACCGGCAAGACGCTCGACCGTCTCGAGCGGTCGCTTCCGGCAGCCTCGTCGGCGTCCGCTGCCGCCGCCGATCGCGTCGAGGTCTCGGCGTGAGCGGGCGGTTCAGCGGCAAGGTCGTGGTGATCAGTGGCGGGTCCCGCGGCCAGGGCGCGTCTCACGCCGAGCGTCTCGCCAGTGAGGGCGCCGCGGTGCTCTGTGGGGACGTGCTCGACGACGAAGGCCGTGCCACCGCAGCGCGCTTGCAGGCGCTCGGCCACGATGTCACCTACCAGCACCTCGATGTCACGTCGTCCGGTGACTGGGCGACCGCGATGGCGTGGTGTCGCACCCGCGGGCGGCTCGACGTGCTCGTCAACAACGCCGGCATCATCCACGTCAACCCGCTCACCGAAGAGCGGCTGGAGGACTGGAACCTCACCCTCACCGTCAACGCCACCAGCGTCCTGCTGGGCATGCAGGCGGCAGTCCCGCTGATGCGCGAGACCGGCGGCGGATCGATCATCAACGTCGCCTCGATCTTCGGCATGGCCGGCGCCGAGGGCTACATCGCCTACTGCGCGAGCAAGGGCGCGATCCTCGCGATGACCAAGACGGCTGCGCTCGAACTCGCCAAGGACAAGATCCGCGTCAACTCGATCGTCCCGGGCGGGGTCAGCACCCCGATGAACGAGAACGAGCCCGAAGGTGGGGTCGTGCCGTTGACGCCGCTCGGCCGTCGGGCCCACGTCAGCGAGATCTCCGGGTCGATCGCCTTCCTGGCGTCGGACGACTCCGTGTTCGTCACCGGCACCGAGCTGATCGTCGACGGCGGCTACCTCGCCAAGTAACCCGTCCCGCGTCCGCCAGCCCGCCCTGGTGCCGCCTGGACGCGCCGCGTCAGAGCTCGATCGACGCGCCGCCGTGGTCGATGCGCAAGACCTTGCAGTGCCCGGCGCGTTCGGTCGTTGCCGACATCGCCGCGGCGACCGAATCTGCGGTCTCGACGGCACACAACGCGGCCACCGTGGGGCCGGAACCGGACAGCCACGAGCTCCACGCCCCAGCGCCCAGAGCCGCCTCGTGCGCGGCGAACGACGCGGGTGACGCAGCGAACCGTGACGGCTGGTGGATGCGGTCCTCGGCGGCGTGGCGAAGCGCGGCGACATCGCCGGACGCCAGCGCAGCGACGAGGTAGGCGACGCGGCCGATGTTGAAGACGGCGTCGGCCAGAGATACCGCGGTGCCGAGCTTGGTCCGGCTGTGGTCGGTGCGCGTGCTGAACGACGGCACCCACACCACCACCGCTGGATCGAACTGCAGCGGCACGCGGATCGACCGTTCACCGGTCGTGACGACAACACCGCCGAGCAGCGCCGCGGCGGCGTAGTCGGCGTGGCCCTCGAGCGCCGTTGCCGCAGCCAGCACCTCGGCGCCGTCGTCGCTGATCACGTCGGCGCCGGATGCGGCGCGCTGACCGCAGGCCAGGAGCAGACCTCCGATGCGCACGGCTGCGCTGTAGCCGAGCCCACGACCCATCGGGATCGGCGAGCGCTCCCAGAGCCGACCCGTGCCGCCGAGGCGAGCGAACGCCTCGGTGGCCGGATGGTGCTGGTCGATCGCTCGGGCGTTGCTCGGCAGCTCGCCGGGATCACCGTCGAGGATGCCGATCTCGGCCCACAGCGTCAGTGCCATCCCCAGGGTGTCGAAACCAGGACCCATGTTCGCCGACGTCGCCGGCACACGGGCGATCATGCGTGAGCGGCCTGCTGGGACACGTCGATGAACCGCTGCAACGACGCCTCTGCGGCCCCGCTGTCGATCGAGTGGGCCGCCAGCGCGATCCCCTGCTCGAGATCACTGGCCACACCGGCAACGACGAGCCCGGCCCCAGCGTTGAGGACGACGATGTCGCGGTGCGCGCCGTGATCTCCCCCCATCACGCGCCGCACGACATCGGCGTTGAAGGCCGGCTCACCACCGACCAGCTCCTCGGCGATCGTCGGGGCCAGGCCGTGTGCGAGCGGGTCGACCTGGAAGCTGGTCACGTCGCCGTGCTCGAGGGCCAGCACGGTGGACGTGCCCGTGGTGGTCAGCTCGTCGAGACCGTTGCCGTGCACGATCCATGCCTTGATCGTGCCGTGGATCCGCAACGAGGCCAGCATCCGCTCCGCCACGGCAGGGTTGGCGACGCCGATCAGCTGACGCCGGACCCGGCCCGGGTTGGCCATCGGTCCGAGCAGGTTGAACACCGTAGGGATCCCGATCTCGCGGCGCGACGGCCCGGCGAACCGGAACGCCGGGTGGAACGTGGTGGCAAGGCAGAAGCCGATGCCGGCCTCCTCGACGCAGCGGCGAACGCCCTCCGGCCCCAGGTTGATGTCGACGCCCAGCTCCTCGAGCACGTCCGCCGTGCCGCACTTCGAGGATGACGCCCGTGCGCCGTGCTTGCACACCGGCACCCCGGCGCCTGCGACGACGATCGCCGACATCGTCGAGACGTTGATCGAGTGGCTGCGGTCGCCGCCGGTGCCGACGATGTCGACCGCGCGCTCGCGCAGGTCGTCGCTGAGCGGGACCAGGGTGGCGGCAGCGAGCACGGCATCGAGCAGTCCGGACAGCTCCTCACCTGTCTCGCCCTTGGCCTTCAGCGCGACGGCGAAGGCGATCAGCTGTGCAGGCGTTGCATCACCAGCGAGGATCGTCGACATGGCCTCACGGGCGCTGGCGGCAGGGAGATCGTGGCGTTCGAGCAGCTGCGTCAGCAGCGCCGGCCATCCACCGAGTTCGTCGAAGTGCGACACGCGCTCACCATAGTGCGGGGCTGCAGAACGACCTCAGGCAGTTCTGCGCCGCTGGCGGATGATCCGCCGCCGCTCGCGTTCGGTGGCGCCGCCCCAGACGCCCTGCTTCTCCCGCGATGCGAGCGCGTGCTCGAGGCAGGCGATGCGGACGTCGCACTGCTGGCAGACTGCTTTGGCAGCAGCGGCCTCGTCCTCTTCGTCCGGATAGAACATGCCCGGTTCAAGCCCCCGACAGGCTCCCAGTTCCCGCCAGACAATCACTTTGGGTGACACGTCGCCCCTGTCCTTCCACGTCTCGATCAGGCTGCAGTCAGATGCGTCGGCGCAGACCCCCCTGCGACAACACTCGTAACGTAGATGCTGTGTCTGTGGATTTCCAGAGGCAAATGCAAGAATTCAATCGGTGACGTCAGCGAGCAACTCACGCACCGTGAGCTCGCTGAGCACGGCCTCTTCGCGGTACGCAGGATGATCCACGACCAGCGTGACCGGTGCCGTGCCAAGGCTTTCGCGGGTGCGGGCATCGACCTCGAAGGTGAGGTAGTGGACGGCACTCGTGACGTGAGCGCGCGTCAGTTGCGTGGCGTGCTGTGCCTCGGGCGCTGAGCGCACCGCACGGCCGTCGGCCAGCACGAGCACGACGTGTCGCTCGATCCCGACCAGCTTCGGCAACCACTCCTGCATCTGCGCGTCCGACGTCAGCTCGAGGAAGAGCGTTGCGCACAGCTGACCCGGCTCGGGGACCAGGGGGTTGTACGTGTCGAGCTCGGTCTGGATGTCCTCGTCGGTGGTCAGCTTCTCGGCTCGTGCCATCTCCTGGATCTGGTAGCGGATCGTGTCACGCGATTCGAACGACACGGTGACGATCGTGCCGAGCGCGACCCGGCGCCGCCGGCGGGCCTCCAACATGCGGGTCCGGTATTCAGGACGTTCCCGCTCGTAGGCGCGTTGATCGGCGATGTCGGCCAGCGTGAGCCGGCGCGACGACAGCGCACCGGGGCTCACGGTGTCACGTCCTCGACTGCGATGCCGTAGGCGCGAGCGATCACCTGGATCGGATGGCTCGGCACCAGCCCGGTCTGCTCGGTGATCGCCGTGTTGGCGAGGTGGCAGTCGCCGGCCACGATCTCGCCGTCGGCTCTCGTGATCTCGCTGCCGAGCTTCTTCGCGATCGGCACGGAGAGGTCGGCGTTCTCGGCCCGCAATCCCCACATCCCGTCGATGCCGCTGCACTGCTGGACCAGCTTGATCTTGGCGCCGGTCAGCTTCATCAGGTCGCGGCTCTTCAGCCCGATGTTCTGTGCCCGGAGGTGGCACGGCGTGTGATACGTGATGGTCGCCGGCACCTCACCGCCGAAGTCGACGTCGAGCGACGTCTCGGGATCGCGGTGCACCTTCATCAGGTACTCGGCGGCGTCGAAGGTGTTCTCGGCAACCAGCTGCGCGTCGGCACCGGGCACGTAGTCGAGGTAGTCCTTCTTGAGGATGTAGCCGCAGGTCGGCTGCGGCACCACGATCGGGTTGCCCTTGCGGACCTCAGCGGCGAGCACCTTCACGTTCTTCTCGGCGACCTTGATGAACTGGTCGCGGTCGCCACTGTGCAGCCATGGCGCACCGCAGCAACCGGCGTCGACGAGCGACACCTCGATGCCGTTGCGTTCGTAGACCTTGACGAGGTCGTGCCCGATCTCGGGCGCCTGGTACTCGACGAGGCACGTCGGGAACAGTGCGACGCGACCCTGACGGTTGCCCATCCGCACCTTCGGCCGGCGTTTGAACCAGGTCGAGAACCGCTGGCGGGCGAACGGCGGCAGGAGGCGGACGCTGGAGATCCCGGCGGTCTTCTCGATCGCCTTGCGGACGATGCCACCCTCCTTCGCCGCCAACACCTTGTTCATCGTCGGTGCGGTTCGGCTGCCGACCTTGCCGATCATGTCGGTGCGACCCATCATCTGCGTCGTCGCCCGGTCGCGCATCGTGACCTGGCCGGTGTCGTGTCGCATCGCGTCGGCACGCAGCATCAGCCGGGGGAAATCGAGGGCCCACTCGTGCTGGCCCGGCACGTACGGGCAGTTGACGTAGCAGAGCTTGCACTGGAAGCACTCGTCGGTGACCTGGTCCTGCTGGGCAGGGGTCAGCCGACCTGCGTCCTGATCGTCGTGCCGATCGATCATCTCGAACAGCGTCGGGAAGGACGTGCAGAACTTGAAGCACAGCCTGCAGCCGTGGCAGAGGTCGTACACGCGCGTCATCTCGTCGCGCACGTCGGCTTCGTCGAGGTACTTGGGATGGTGCGGGTCGTAGGTGATGGTCATCGCGCCGGGCGGTCCTCTCCCTGGGTTCGGCAACCGATACCCAGCGGTGACGCGGTGGAGACCACCGCGCCACCATCTATGCGTTGGTTGGTCCGTGGACCGGTTCAGTCGAGGCTGTCGAGGCCCTGTTGGAAGCGACCGGCGTGGCTCTTCTCGGCACGAGCCAAGGTCTCGAACCAGTCGGCGATCTCGTCGAAGCCTTCGTCGCGGGCGGACTTGGCGAACCCGGGGTACATCTGGGTGTACTCGTAGGTCTCGCCCGCGATGCTGGCCTTGAAGTTGTCCGAGGTCTCACCGATCGGCTCGCCGGTGGCCGGATCGCCGACCTGGGCGAGGTACTCGAGATGGCCGTGGGCATGCCCGGTCTCACCCTCGGCGACGGAACGGAACAGAGCCGAGGCATCGGGGTAGCCCTCGACGTCGGCCTTCTGCGCGAACCACAGGTAGCGGCGGTTGGCCTGGCTCTCGCCGGCGAAGGCTTCCTTCAGGTTCTCGTGGGTCTTGGTACCTTCGAGGCTCATGGCATGTCTCCTGTCGTGGGGCTGTTGGTCTGGCTGGTGGGCTGAGGGGTGGTCGCGTGAGGCGTCGCCGAACACCGCGCGCACACGCCGTGGAAGACGATGTCGGAGCGGTCGATGGTGAAGCCTTCGAGACCCGCGACGTCCAGGTCGGCGGCGGCATCGACGTACACATCTGCGACCTCGTGGCACGACCGGCACACGACGTGGTGATGCGAGCCGACGTTGGGGTCGAACCGGGTTGCGCCGTTGCCGAAATCGAACGACTGCAGCTCACCCATCGAGGTCAGATCGGTGAGCGTCTGGTAGACGGTGCGAAGTGAGATGCCCGGCATCTGTTGGCTCGCCGAGGCGTAGAGCGCATCGGCCGTCGGATGAGTGGCGTTGTCGTGGAGCAGGCGGAACAGCAGCTGGCGCTGCGGCGTGACCTTGAGGCCGCTCTCGCGGAAGGCACTGCTGAGCTCGGCCGGACTGCGCATGCGAGCACTCTATCTGCACATGATGCGAACACGCAATTCATGCGAACTGCCAACTCATGCGGACGCCCGGCATCGTGATTGGCCAGGCCGCTACGCGGCTCGGTCGTGGATCTAGGGTGGCGCCCGATGAGTGATCCCGCGCCGACGACGAACACTTCGCCGGCCCCGACCCTCGACCGGCCGACGATGCTCCGCCGCCTCGCCGACGAGACGTTCGACATCGTCGTCGTCGGAGGAGGCATCACCGGAGTCGGGGTGGCGCTCGATGCCGTCAGCCGCGGCTTGCGCACCGCGCTCGTCGAACGCGACGACTTCGCGTCGGGCACCTCGTCGAAGAGCTCCAAGCTCGTGCACGGCGGGTTGCGCTACCTGCAGCAGGGCGAGATCCGCCTCGTCTACGAGGCACTGCACGAGCGCCAGCGGTTGCGCAAGAACGCCCCGCACCTCGTGACCGTGCTGCCGTTCATGATCCCGATCCTCACCCGCGACGGCGTCGTGTCCCGCAAGATCGCGCGAGTCCTCGGGACGTCGATGTGGATGTACGACCTGACCGGTGGATGGCGGATCGGCAAGCTCCACCGGCGGCTGAAGAAGGCGGCCGCGTTCGCCCACCTGCCGACGATGCCAGAGGCCCGCCTGGCCTCGGCGTACCTCTACTACGACGCCACCGCGGACGACGCCCGCCTGTGCCTGACGGTTGCACGCACCGCTGCCGAGCTCGGCGCCGTGGTCGTCAACGACTGCCCCGTCGTGTCGATCATCCGCAACAGCGTCGGTTCCGCGACCGGGGTGACGGTGGACGCCGGCGGGACACGCATCGACGTGCGCGCAACCGTCGTGGTCAACGCCGCAGGTGTGTGGTCTGATGATGTGCGCGCACTCGCCGAAGCGACCCATCCGGACTCCATCCGCCCGGCCAAGGGGGTGCACATCACCGTGCCGTGGTCGAAGGTGCGGAACGACATCGCCGTCGTCATCCCCGTGCCGAAGGACAAGCGCAGCCTGTTCGTCGTGCCGTGGGGCCGGCTCCCCGACGGCACCTACCAGCACACCTACGTGGGCACCACCGACACCGACTACGCCGGATCCGTCGACGATCCGCAGTGCACCCGGGACGACATCGACTACGTGTTGCGTGCGCTCAACGCATCGGTCACCACCGGCATCACCGCGGATGACATCACCGGGGTCTGGGCCGGGCTTCGTCCGCTCGTCAAGAGCGGCGGATCGGCGCGCACCGCCGACCTCTCCCGACGACACAGCATCACGGTCGACACCGCCGGCGTGATCAGCGTCACCGGCGGCAAGCTGACCACGTATCGGGAGATGGCCGAGGACACCGTCGATCGCGCCCTCACCGCGTTGGGGCGCCGGGCGAAGTGCCGCACCCGCGACCTCCCCCTCCACGGCGCAGCCGGGTTCCGCGATCCCGAGCCCGGCACAGCGGGCGAGCACCTGGCCCGCCGGTTCGGAACGTCGGCAGCGGCCGTCCGCGCCCTGGTCGACGCCGATCCGTCACTGGGAGCACCACTCGTGGCAGGCCTTCCGTATCTGCGCGCCGAGGCCGTGTACGCGGTGCGCGTCGAGATGGCTCGTGGACTCGACGACGTCCTCTCCCGGCGCACGAGGGCGCGCCTGTTCGACCGCGCCGCATCGATGGCCGCCGCACCCGACGTGGCTGCACTGATCGGCGCGGAGCTCGGCTGGTCGCAGGAACGCATCGCCAGTGAGGTGGCTGCGTACTGCGACAGCTGCAACGCCGAGATCGAGGCGGCGCTCAACGCTGCGCAGCCTTCGCACGGGGCCGACGCGTGAAGCCGACTCCACCGATCGAGCTCGCCGGCACGGCCGACCACCTGGCAGGAGCAGGTGTGACCCTCACCGACGCGTTCCTCGCCGACCTCGCCGCGATCACCGAGACCGACACCACGGTCGCGGGCACGGCCGACGCCAGCCGCGACTGGTGGCCACTGACGATGCACTGGGCGCTCGCCGGCGAGGTGCCCCGCCGGGCCGGTGTCGTGGTCCGCCCGCGCTCGACGTCGGACGTCAGCGCCGTTGCCCGACTCTGCAACGACGCCCGCGTTCCGCTCACCGTCGCAGGCGGTCGGTCGGGGGTGTGCGGTGCCAGCGTGCCGGCGTTCGGCGGCGTCGTGTTGGACACCACGGCCCTCCAGGGGATCGTGTCGGTCGACGCCATCTCCGGCATCGTCGAGGTGCTGCCCGGCACGTTCGGTCCGGACCTCGAAGCCGAGCTCGGCCGCACCCATGGCCTCAGCGTCGGCCACTTCCCACAGAGCTTCGACATCGCCACCGTCGGCGGCTGGGTGGCCTGCCGCGGCGCGGGGCAGTACAGCACCCGTTACGGCAAGATCGAGGAGATGGTGGTCGGCCTCGAGGTCGTCCTGGCCGATGGGCGCGTTATCACCACCGGCGGAAGCCCTGCCGCTGCGGTCGGTCCCGACCTCGACCACCTGTTCCTCGGCTCGGAGGGCACGCTCGGCATCATCACCCGCGTCTGGCTGCGCACCCATCCCGCACCACCGGCCGAGCGCCGCGCGGCGTACAGCTTCACCACGTTCGGGGCCGGCCTGGAGGCCTGCCGCCGGATCATCCAGCGCGGCGCGACGCCGGCGGTGCTGCGGCTCTACGACGCCGCCGAATCACAGCGCGGCCAGGGCGGCGACGGAACGCAATGCATGCTGCTGGTGCTCGACGAAGGCGATCCGGCGTTGATCGACGCGGTGATGGGCATCGTCGCTGACGTCGTCGGCGCGCTCGGAGCGG
>JAOBWQ010000097.1 GCA_025463425.1 Ilumatobacteraceae bacterium
TCGCCCACAACCTGGGCATCATCCGCTCGATGTGCGACCGGGTCGGCGTGATGTACGCCGGCAAGATCGTCGAGGAAGGACCGAGCCAGCAGGTCTTCGACGACCCGCAGCACCCGTACACCGTTGGTCTGCTCCGCTCGCTGCCGCGCAAGGGCATCCGCAAGACGGATCGTGCGCTCGCCACGATCCCGGGCATCCTGCCGCTCATCGGCAGTCCGCTGCCGACGTGCGTCTTCGTCGACCGTTGTCCGCTGGCCGACGAGGTCTGCCGCACGGAGGTTCCCCCGGTCGTCCCGGTCGGTGACGACGGGCTGCGCTTCACCCGCTGCCACCATCGCGACCGCATTGCCGACATGCCCGAAGCCGATCCCGTTGTCGACATCTCGATGCTCGCCCCTGCGGAGAACCAACCGGACGTGCTCGAGCTGACCCACGTGTCCAAGACCTTCCACCAGCGCGGGAACGCGATTCCGGCGCTGGTCGACGTCGAGCTCGGCCTGGCCGAGGGCGAGACGCTCGGGATCGTCGGTGAGTCCGGCTCCGGCAAGTCGACGCTCGCCAAGACGATGCTCGGCATCGAGGCCGCCGACAGCGGTGGCGCGGTCTCCCTCGATGGCCACGCGATGGCCGGCAGCACGGTGTCGCGTTCCACTGCGGACAAGCGCTCGATGCAGATGGTGTTCCAGAACCCGGACTCGGCGCTCAACCGCAGTTGGTCCGTGCGCCGGATCCTCGTCCGCTCGGTCACCAAGCTCACCGGCATCACCGGCGAGGCCGCGAACAAGCGGGTCGAGGACCTCGCCGCGCACCTCCGCCTGACGCCCCGCCACCTCGATCTCAAGCCACGTCAGCTCTCCGGCGGATTGAAGCAGCGCGTCGCCATCGCCCGCGCCTTCGCCGGCGACCCGCGCATCGTGGTCTGTGACGAGCCGACCAGCGCGCTCGACGTGTCCGTCCAGGCGGCGATCTTGAACCTCCTGGCCGAGCTCCAGTCGGAGCAGAAGACCAGCTACGTGTTCATCACCCACGACATGGGTGTGGTGCGCTACCTGGCCGACCGGATCGCCGTCATGTACCTCGGACGGATCCAGGAGATCGGCTACACCGACGACGTCTTCAACGGTCCGCACCATCCGTACACGGAGGCCTTGCTGTCGGCGGTGCCCAGCGTTGACGGCGAGGAGAAGGTGCGCATCCGCCTCGACGGCGAGATCCCGAGTCCCGCCAATCCGCCATCGGGATGCGTGTTCCACAACCGCTGCCCGCGCTTCATCGAAGGCGTCTGCGAGGTCACCGAACCGCCGCTGGTCGAAGTGGCTCCCGGCCACGCGATGCGTTGCCACATCCCGATCGAAGAGCTGCGCGTCCTCCAGGCGAAGTGATGCCCGGGCCCGACGGCGGTCCGGCGAACGTCGTCGTCGTCCTGCTCGACAGCCTCAACCGTCATGCGCTCGGCAGCTACGGCGGCACCGAGTGGGCGACGCCGAACCTGGACCGCTTCGCCGCCCGATCGGTGCGCTTCACCAACCACCACACCGGGTCGCTGCCGTGCATACCCGCCCGCCACGACCTGCTCGTCGGCGCATGGGACTTCCTCTGGAAGCCGTGGGGCTCGATCGAGCTGTGGGAGGAAGCGATCACCGCCTCGATGCGGCGCGCCGGGGTCGTGACCCAACTGATCTCCGACCATCCGCACCTGTTCGAGACCGGCGGTGAGAACTACCACACCAACTTCACCGCATGGGCGTACGAGCGCGGTCACGAGAGCGACCCGTGGAAGACCCGACCCGACCCCTCGTGGGTCGGCGCTCCCGACTTCGGGCGCGGCCACACCCACTACGACACCTCGCGCGGTCACTTCCGTGACGAGGACGACTTCCCGGGGCCGCGCACGATGACTGCGGCAGCACGGTGGCTGCGCGACGTCGCGCCGCATCATCGCGCGGCGGGCGAGCGCTTCTTCCTGTTCGTCGACGAGTTCGATCCGCACGAGCCGTTCGACACGCCCGAGCAGTGGGCGTCGATGTACGACCCGTCGTGGGAGGGTGCGCACATGATCTGGCCGCCGTACCGCGTCGGCGCGATCGAAGCCGGTGTGCTGTCGCCGCGGGAGGCGCAGCAGGTGCGCTCCCAGTACGGCGCCAAGCTCTCGATGATCGACCACTGGTTCGGACGGCTGCTCGACGAGCTGGATGCCACCGACGGTTGGGCCGACACCGCAGTTGTCGTCTGCACCGATCACGGTCACTACCTCGGCGAGCCCGACGTCCACGGCGACGACGTGTGGGGCAAGCCCTCGATCCCCGTCTACTGCACCCTCGGACACACCCCGCTGATGATCTGGTGGCCGGGCGCGACGGCCGGCGACACGTGTGACGCGCTGACGACCACCGCCGATCTCCACGCCACGCTGCTCGACGCGTTCGACGTACACGCTGCGCACCGCACTCATGGTCACTCCCTCGTGCCATTGCTCGACGGCACCGCCACCGAGGTGCGCGAGTGGCTGCTGACAGGCGTCTGGGGCCGTGAGGTGCACCTCGTCACCAACGACTGGCGCTACGCCCGCGGTCCGGTCGGGGAGAACGCTCCGCTGTCGATGTGGTCGAACCGCTGGTCGACGATGCCGATCGGCCGTGCGCCGGACTTCAAGATGCCGCCACCGGATGACCGGGCCACGCTCGACCACATGCCGGGCAGCGCAGTTCCGGTGATCCGCCAGCCGTTCCGCGCCGGCGATCTCCTCCCGTTCTGGGCCTACGCATCCCGCTACGAGACCCTGCTGTTCGACCGCGTCGAAGATCCGTTCGAGACCCGCGACCTCGTCGCCGACGGTGCCGACGGTGCTGCGCGTGCGTCCGTCGTCGAGGCGACCGAGTTGCTCCGGCATGCGTTGGTCAGCGTCGACGCGCCCGACGACCAGCTGGTCCGCTTGGGTCTCTGACGCTCGCCAGTAGGCTGGCCAGCCATGACTCGGAGCTACGCGATCCGCACCTACGGGTGTCAGATGAACGAGCACGACTCCGAACGCATCGCCGGCCTGTTGGAAGCGGATGGGCTCGTCCTCGCCGCCTCGGAGGACGAAGCCGACGTGGTGGTCGTCAACACCTGCTGCATCCGCGAGGGTGCTGACACCAAGACCTACGGCAACCTCGGGCACCTGAAGAGCTGGAAGGACCGGGTCGATGGCCGCCAGCTCGTCGTCGCCGGTTGCATGGCGCAGAAGGACCGCGAGGAAGTCCGTCGCCGGGCCCCGTGGGTCGATGTCGTGCTCGGCACGCACAACGTGCACCGCGCCGGCGAGCTGATCAGCTCCGCGCAGGTCAGTGGTCCGGTCACCGAGATCTTCGACGAAGCGGTCATCGACGACCACGCCCTGTTCCCCAGCGCGTTGCCCGTGCGTCGCGAGAGCAGCTTCAACGCGTGGGTCACGATCCAGATCGGGTGCGACAACTCCTGCGCGTTCTGCATCGTCCCGGCCGTCCGCGGCGTGGAGATCAGCAGACCCTTCGACGACATCGTCGCCGAGGTCGAGCTGCTTGCCCGTCAGGGCGTCACCGAGATCACACTCCTCGGTCAGAACGTGAACAGCTACGGCCGCGACATCACCTTGGCCGAACGCCGCGGTGGCGACGCCGACGTTCGCATCCGCCCGTTGTTCTCCGAACTGCTGCGCGCGGTCGGCGCGGTCCAGGGCATCCGCCGCGTTCGCTTCACCAGCCCGCACCCCAAGGACATGCGCGCCGACACCTTCGCAGCCATGGCCGAGACGCCGAGCGTGTGCGAACACCTGCACTACCCGCTGCAGGCCGGTTCGGATCGCGTCCTCGCGGCGATGCACCGCGGCTACACGGCCGCGCGGTACCTCGAGCGGCTCACCGAGGCCCGCCGGATCATGCCCGACCTCGCGGTGAGCACCGACATCATCGTCGGGTTCCCCGGCGAGACCGAAGCCGACTTCGAGGAGACGTTGGCGGTGGCAGCCGCTGCAGAGTTCGACTTCGCCTTCACGTTCATCTTCTCGCCGCGGCCCGGCACCGAGGCGGCGACGATGGAGGACCGCTTCGTCGATCCACTCGTCGCCGGCCAACGCTTCGACCGGCTGAAGCTGGTGGTCGAGCGCAGCGCGCTGCTGCAGCACCGAAACCGGATCGGCCGCGTCGAAGAGGTGCTCGTCGAGGGCCCGTCGCGCAAGGACCCGAGCGTCACCACCGGCCGCACCCGGCAGAACAAGCTCGTCCACTTCACCAGCCCCGGCGCGTTGCGCACCGGTGCGTACGCCAGCGTGCAGATCGTGTCTGCGGCACCGCACCACCTCGGCGGCGAGCTCGTCAAGGTGCTCGCCGAGCCGGCCCACCGGATCCGCATCCCCGTCGCCGCCGGCTGACGGCCCAGAACAGCGGCACGGCAGCGGCGACGAATGGGCGCGCAGCAGATCGTCATCCTCGGCTCCACCGCGAGCGGCAAGAGCGACGTTGCCATGGCCCTCGCCTCGGCGCGCGGCGACGTCGAGATCGTCGCCGTCGACGCGATGCAAGTCTACCGGGGGATGGACATCGGGACAGCCAAGCCGACGGCCGCCGACCGGCTGGCCGTGCCGCACCACTGCATCGACCTCGTCGACCCCGACGAGCAGTTCACCGTGTCTGCGTTCCAGACTGCGGCGCGAGCCGCGTCGGAATCGATCGCCGCGGCGGGCCACATCGGCGTGCTCGTCGCGGGGACCGGGCTGTACCTCACCGCGGTCATCGACGATCTGACCCTGCCGGGCGAGTGGCCAGAGGTGCGAACGGAGCTGGAGGCCGAGCCCGACCTCGCCGCGCTCCACGCGCGACTCACCGCATTGGACCCGGAGGCAGCAGCGCGCATCGAACCGGGCAACCAGCGTCGACTCGTGCGTGCGCTCGAGGTGTGCATCGGGAGCGGTCGACCGTTCAGCAGCTTCGGTCCGGGCACGGCTGCCCATCCGCCGATCGACACCCCCCAGATCGGGTTGCGCTGGCCGCGCGACGTGCTGACCGAGCGGATCGCGGTGCGCGTGCAGCGGATGATCGAGCGCGGCCTGGTCGACGAGGTGGCCGGGTTGTTGCG
>JAOBWQ010000104.1 GCA_025463425.1 Ilumatobacteraceae bacterium
TCGACTGGTTCCGCATCGCCAGCAACCCTCCGCCGGAGCTGCTGGTCGAGGAGATCCGCCCGCACGCAGATTTCGCGGTGCACCAGGCATTGGCAGCGCCGTGCATCGAGATCGTGCACACGGCTGCAGTCGCGCTCGGTGACGGGCTGTGGCGGCTCGAGGTGGGCATCGCCAACACCGGCTGGTTGCCGACCACGGTCTCGGCGCGTGCCGCTCGGGCGAACATGGTGCTGCCGATCACGGCTCGGCTGGACCTGCCCGACGGGGTCGAGATCATCGGCGGGACGAATCGAGTTCGGTTGGGCCAACTCGCCGGCCGAAGCTCGTTCCGGCTGGACGGCGGCTCGCGCAACGACGGCACGCCGGACCGGGTCTTGGCGACGTGGACCCTGCGCGGGCCCAGCTCGACAGCCGGGTTCTCCGTCTCGGTCATCGCCGAGCACCCACGCGCAGGGACTCGCGCCGCTACCGTCTCGATCGAGTGAACGCAGTCGAGGCAAGACGCGACGGCCACAAGCTGACCGCGACGCGGGGCATCCGCGGGTTCGTCGACGGTGCGGTGTCGGTGGTGCTGGCCGCGTACCTCACCCTGCTCGGCTACAGCGGCCAGCAGATCGGCGTCGTCGTCACGGCGATGCTGCTCGGTTCCGCCGCGCTCACGCTGGCGACGGGCACGTTCGGTCACCGCTACCGGCGGCGCACGGTGCTACTCGTCGGCGCAATGCTGATGATCGCCACCGGCATCGTCTACGCGACGACCACGGTGCTGATCGTGCTGATCGTCGTCGGCGTGATCGGCACGATGAACCCGAGCAGCGGCGACGTCAGCGTCTTCTTGCCGATGGAGCAGTCGTTGCTGCCTGCCACCGCGCCGGACAGCGAACGCACCGCGCTGTTCGCCCGATATGCGTTCGTGGGCAGCATCTTCGGCGCCGTCGGTTCCCTGGCGGCCGGCATTCCGGATTGGGTCGCCCATCACACGTCGCTCGCGCGGGAGCAGACGCTGCGCGGGGTGTTCCTTGCGTATGCAATTGCCGGCGTGTGCGCCCTGCTGATCTATCGCTCGCTCTCGCCCGCGATCGAGCCACCCGATGGCGGCCGCCCGCAGCCACTGGGCGACTCGCGCCGCATCGTCTACCGCTTGTCCGCCGTGTTCAGCCTCGATGCTCTCGGCGGCGGCTTCACGGTGCAGTCGCTGCTGGCGCTGTGGCTCTACCGGCGATTCGATCTGTCGATCGGTGCTGCGGGTGCGCTGCTGTTCTGGACGGGTGTGTGCTCGGCGTTCTCGGCGTTCGTGGCTGCGCGCATCGCCAAGCGGATCGGCCTGATCCGCACGATGGTCTTCACCCACCTGCCGGCGCAGGTGCTCCTGATCAGTGCAGCGTTGATGCCCAACCTGTTCTTGGCCGTCGTCTGCCTCGTCGCGCGAAGCCTGCTGTCGGCGATGGATGCGCCGCTGCGGAGCTCCTACGTGATGGCCGTGGTGTCACCCGGCGAGCGCGCCGCCGCGGCGAGCATCACCAACGTGCCCCGCAGCCTCACCGCTGCGTTGCCACCGATCGCCGCCGGATGGATGCTCGACCACAGCACCGTCGGCTGGCCGCTGATCATCGCCGGCACCCTCAAGATCATCTACGACCTGTTGCTGCTGCGGATGTTCCGCCACGTGCGTCCACCCGAGGAGTTGGCGACCACCGGCTGACCTCGGGCCGAGCTCGTCGACGCAGGCACCGAATCTTGCCGGGTGGGCAAGATCCGGTACCAGCGTGCGCAGCGACGGGCGCTGCAACACCCTTTTGTGACGATGCACGGATGAACGAGCGCTATGCACGGATCACGAGGATCGCGTCGACCCAATTCGGCGCCGTCAGCTTGCGGCAGCTGGACACGTGTGGGGTGAACAGCGATGTCCGCCGTCGCTGGGTTGAGGCCCGCCTGATCGAGAAGACCGGCGCGCGAACGTATGCAATCTCGGGGTCGGTGCCGTCGTGGCAACGAGCCGCGTGGGCAGCGATGAGCGACGCCGAAGGAGCCGGATTCGTGGCTGGACGCACGGCTGGCCGACTGAACGGACTGGACGGGTTCGTTGGCGAGTCGGCCGAGGTGCTCGTGAGGCGGGATCGTCGTCACCTCG
Source organism: Ilumatobacteraceae bacterium (assembly GCA_025463425.1). Classification (GTDB taxonomy): domain Bacteria; phylum Actinomycetota; class Acidimicrobiia; order Acidimicrobiales; family Ilumatobacteraceae; genus WLMZ01. The sequence continues at coordinate 2,135 of JAOBWQ010000104.1, forward strand.
CGACACCGGCGATCGTCGCTTCGACACGCCTGCCGTTGACGCTGGCGGACACGGTCACGATCGAGGGCATTCGATGTCTCTCGGCCCACCGGTTGATCCTCGACGCTCCTCTGTTCGGGTTTGATCGGACAGAGATCGAGAATGCGATCGACTCGGCCATCCGACTGAAGCTGCTCAGCGAGCAGCGCCTCCGGTCTGCAGTCATGGCTCGGCATCGACGGAGCATCAACAACGGCCGTGCCTTGCTCGATGCTCTCGTCGACGCCGGTGGTGAGAGTCGGCTGGAACGTTGGTTCCTGCGCATCGTCCGACAGGCAGGGCTTCCACGGCCCGAGTTGCAGCGAGTGTGGCGCTCCGATGGGCGGACCATCGCTCGCGTCGATGCCTTGTTCCCGGCCGGCCTGGTGGTCGAGCTCGCCGGACACGGCACTCACTCGTCACGCCGTGCTCGCCAGCGTGACGAGCAGCGCAGGACCGAGCTCACGTTGCGCGGCCTCCGCGTGATCGCGTTCACCTATGAGGACATCCGGGACAGGCCTGGCTGGGTGGTGGACCGACTCGTCGAGGCGCTTTCGATGTTTGCCGCCTGACTGCGTTGGGATGAGCAGGACTCAGGCCAGGAGCGGGGCGACCTCGGTGGCGATGAAGTCGAGGTGGTCGAGGTCGTCGAGATCGAGGATCTGCAGATACACGCGGTCGGCACCGGCCGCGTGGTAGGCGAGGATCTTGTCGGCGACCTCCTGCGCCGTGCCAGCGGCGCCGTTGGTGCGCAGTTCGGAGGGCTCACGACCGAGCTTCGCGGCTCGACGACCGACCTCTGCTTCGTCGGCGCCGGCGCAGACGATCAGCGCGGCGGAGTAGACCATCGGCCGCTCGCGTCCGATGGCCTCGCACGCGCTGCGAACCCGGCCGGTCTGGGTGACGAAGAAGTCGAGCGGCACGAACGGGGTGTTGAACTCGGCGGCGTACTTCGCGGCCAATGCGGGCGTCTTGGTCTTCCCCGCGCCACCCATCACGATCGGCACCGGTTGCT
>JAOBWQ010000106.1 GCA_025463425.1 Ilumatobacteraceae bacterium
CCGCGTCGATCGCGGTGGAGGCGAGGTGCATCGCGTTGACGAAGCCGAGGCACGCGTTGGCGAGGTCGAAGTTGTTGCACGCGGTGGAGAGCCCGAGCGAGTGGTGCACCGCGCACGCCACGGACGGCTCGAGGTGGTGCTTGCACACGGAGGTGGAGATGAGCAGGCCGATCTCTGCCGGATCCACACCCGAGGCGTCGATCGCCTTGCGGCCGGCCATCGCCGCAGCCTGGTCGAAGGTGACGTCCTGCGGCCACCAGCGGCGGGCCTTGATCCCCGCCAGCTCGGCCAGCAGCCCGGGCCGCAGCCCGTTGCGCGCGTACGTGTCGACGAGCTGCTCGTCGATCCAGTCCGAGGTGACGACCTCCGGAGCCTCGACGGCTTCGACGGAGATGACACCGGCCTGACGGTGGTTGAAACTCGCGTTCCCAGACATTGGGATTGCTCCGATCTACAGGATGCTCGACTTCCGGACGCTCGGCTCACGAGCACACGTCCACGAACGCCAGCCAAGGCCACCAGCATGGTCCCAAATCGGCGAAATTGCACGATCCACGACGTGGCCGGGGACACGCGTAAGGTCCCCGGTCGTGATCACCTCGAGGAAGTTGGCGCTGGTCCGGCGGCCCAGCCCGCGGCTGGCCGAGGGCATCGTGACCCACATCGACCGCGTCCCCGTCGACGTCGCGCTCGCCGAACGTCAGTGGGGCGCGTACGTCGGCGCCCTGCACGGAGCCGGCTGGGAGACGATCGAAGTGCCGCCCGCGCCGGACTGCCCCGACTCGGCGTTCGTCGAGGACACGATGGTGGTCTATCGAAACGTCGCCGTCATCGCCCGTCCCGGCGCCGACGAGCGCAAGCCCGAGACGGCCGATGCCGAGCGCGCCGTGGAAGAACTCGGCTACTCGATCAACCGGATCCGACCGCCCGGCACCCTCGACGGCGGCGACGTGTTGAAGGTGGCCGGACCCGACGGCAACGACGTCATCTACGTCGGGCGCGGTGGACGCACCAACGGCGAAGGGATCCGCCAGCTGCGCGCGATCCTCGAACCGATCGGTGCCACGGTCGTGGCGGTGCCGCTGACCAAGGTGCTCCACCTCAAGACCGCGATCACGGCACTGCCGGACGGCACGATCATCGGCTACCCGCCGAGCATCGACGACCCGTCGCTGTTCCCCCGCTTCCTCGCCGTGCCCGAGGAGTCGGGCTCACACGTCGTGCTGCTCGGCGGCGCGAAGCTGCTGATCTCGTCCGACTGCCCGCAGACCGCGGCGCTCCTGGCCGATCTCGGCTACGAACCGGTCGTCGTCGACATCAGCGAGTACATCAAGCTCGAGGGATGCGTGACGTGTCTGTCGGTTCGGCTGCGCGGCCTGCCGGCACCGTGAGCGCTCCGAGCGCGTGACCATGCAGGTGTTCGCGGGGATGTCCGACCGGGTCGGGTTGCGCGAGGTGATCGGCTACGCGCAGCGCGTCGAGTCGCTCGGCTATGACGGCCTCCACGTGCCCGAGACCGTGCACGACGGCATGGCCGCGTCGCTCCTCGCGCTGGAGCACACGTCGCGCCTGATCGTGCGCACCAGTGTGATCCTCGCCTTCCCGCGCAGCCCGATGCTGACCGCGTTCGGTGCGTGGGATCTCGCCGCGTTCTCCGGAGGTCGGTTCCAGCTCGGGCTCGGCACGCAGATCAAGCAGAACATCGTCGGCCGGTTCTCGGTCCCGTGGACCGAGCCCGTCACCCGGATGCGCGACTACGTGGATTCGCTGCGGGCGATCTGGCGTTCGTTCCAGCAGGGTGAGCCGCTGTCGTACGCCAGCGAGAACTACACGTTCACCCGCCTCCAACCGTTCTTCAACCCCGGCCCGCTGACCGTGCCGCCGCCGCCGATCTGGCTCGGTGGCGTGAACGAGGGCATGGTCGGACTCGCTGGGTCACACGCCGACGGGATCGTCACCCATCCGACGAACTCGAACCCGCGCTACCTCCGCGAGATCTGCCTGCCGGCGCTGGAAGCGGGCCGCGCCCACCGCGCGCCCGACGCGTCAGCCGTCGATCCGTTCCCGATCGTCGTCGGCAGCCAGTACATCACCGGGCCGACCCGGGCCGACGTCGACCGCAACCGCGAACACCACCGGCGGCTGTTCGCGTTCTTGTACTCGACCCCGCCGTATCGCCGCACGCTGGCGCTGCACGGCTGGAACGACCTCGGCGAGCGTCTCCAACTGCTGACCCGGACCCAGGAGTGGGACACGCTGCAGGAGCTCGTCACCGACGAGGTCCTCGACGCCCTCGTCCCGCAGGGGACATGGGATCAGCTCCCCGATGTGATCGAGCGATGGTTCGGAGGGTTGTGCACGGGCGTGATCCTGCCGCTGCCGGAGGACCCGGCCGACGACGCACGCTTCGCCGAGGTGATCGCCGCCGTCCAGGCCGGATGACGCGAAGACCTCACGTCAGCGGATCGTGGCGAGCCCTACACCCGCCGCAACGTGTTGTGGTCGGTGTGAGCGAAGGGCTCGGGGAACTCGGCCATCTTGAGCATCGTCGTCTCCTCGTAGCTCCACGTGTCGTCGGCGTTGACGGTGATGCTGACCCGGTAGCTGATCGAGCTGGCCTTGTCGGCGAGGTACTGGTTCTCGCCGATCGTGTAGTTCGTGCCACCGAGATCCGCGGCCATCGAGAACGTCGTCGCATCGGCAGCTGCGTTGCCGCCGGCGAGCACGGTGATCCCGCGCGGGACCACGAAGCCGCGGAGCACCTCACCGGTGGCGCCGTCCCAGAGCCAGTAGCCGACCTCGGTGTGGAACGGGTTCTCCTCGTCGTTGCGCCACATCGCAGTCTTGTAGTCGAGGCCGTACAGGTGCTGGCTCCCGTTGTCGACCGGGCCGAACGGCTTCATCGTCACCTTCTCGAGGTATGGCGTGCCGAGCACCTGGTTCCTCGAGTGCGAGAAGGCCGTGTCGAGGCCGCCCTCGCCGTGCCAGTCGCCGACCAATCCCCAGAGGGGTCCCCATTCGTTCGCCATCCCGACATCCCTTCGCTCGAAGTCGGGCCACGGTAGCGCGCCGACCGGGGACTCTGGCGTGGATCGTCGTGTGCAAAGCTGCTCCCCGACCGAACGAGCCGGTGGACCGATCGAGGAGGCGTGATGAGCGACGTGAACGAGAAGGATGTGCCCCCACCCGCGCCGCAGGCAGCCACCTACGCGCAGCGCTTCGCCACCGCTACCAGGCCGGCCGACCCCGGCGTCGCGGCCACCGGCGACAAGGGCGGTGCACCCGTCCCGCAGGGCGCGCCGGCAGCCAACTACATCGCCGACGCGAAGTCCGACTGAGGAGAACGAACCCCATGAGCCAGCCCGATCCGACCGCCGCGACCAGCATCGAGACCCGACTCGCCGAACTCGAGGCCACCGTCGCCCGCCTCGCCGCCGAGAACGCCGCGCTGCGCACCCGACACGATCTCGCGGCCCCGACGACGAGCGACCACGCCGCGATGGACGAGTCCATCAGCCGCCGTCGGGCGTTCACCCGCCTCGGCGGTGCCGCGCTCGGCGTGGCCACCGTCTACGGCGTCGTCAACGCGACGCCCGCTGCGGCGACCTCGTCGGCGATCCTCAGCGAGGTCGACAACCCGGTCTCCGACAAGACCTCGATCTCCTCGCTCGCACCCTTCGAGGCCGACGTGCTGACCGTGCGGGCCCGCACCAACGGCGACGCCATCACCGGGTTCGGCGGCGTCGGCGCGCAGTCGGCCGGGGTGTGGGGCCAGGCCGAGGCGGGTTGGGGCGTGTACGGAACCTCGAACACCGGCTACGCGATCTACGCCGCCGGCCGGATCGGCATCGCCTCGTTCGGTCCGAAAGGTGCCCCCACCGCCGGCACCTACGCGCTGCGCGACATCGTGGGCGACGACGCAGGGAACCTCTACTGCTGCGTCGAGGCCGGAGCCCCGGGCAAGTGGCGGCTGATCAACGCGGCCGTCGCGCCACAGTTCCACGCGATCGCACCGATCCGCGCCTACGACAGCCGCGCCCCACTGCCGGCGGCCGCGATCCTTTCCGCCGGAGCCTCGCGCGTGGTCCCGATCGCCGACGGCCGAGACATCGTCACCGGTGTGGTCACCGCAGCCAACGCGGTGCCGGTCGGCGCGACGGCGATCACCTTCAACCTCACCATCGCCAACACCACCGCCAACGGGTTCCTCGCGCTCACCGCCGGCGACGCGACGGCGTACGCCGCCAGCACCATCAACTGGACGGCCGCCAAGACCACGATCGCCAACGGCGGCGTGATCCCGGTCAGCGCCGCCCGCGAGATCAAGGTCTGGGCCGGCGGCGTCGGCAGCACCGACTTCATCGTCGACGTCACCGGCTACTACGCGTAGAACGTCTCCGGCACGCCCGGGGGCAGGCGGCCGATGCCACCTGATTCGACCAGCATGTCGGTGAGCGTGCGGTCGAGGTGGTTCGCCCGCCAGACCAACATCTTCTGAGCCTGATCGAGCACGATCGCCGGATCGTCGATCGTCGTGCGCGCCGTGGGATCGGCAGCGAGGTCGAAGCACAGCCAGCTGCCGTCACCGAACTGCACGTACTGCACGTCGGCGTCACGACGCACCGAGAGGTTGCGCTGCTCCAGCGCACGATCCCACGGCCACGGATGCGGATGGCTGCCGATGGTGAGGAACCGCCAGTCGAACTCCCAGTGCGCGGCGTCGCGCCACCACGGCGGCGACTCGCCGCGCAGGAACGGGGTCAACGGCAGACCGTCACACTGCGCCGGCACTTCGATGCCGATCGCCTCGCAGATCGTCGGGAAGAGGTCGATGTTCTCGGTGAACTCCTCAACGACCGTTCCGTGCGCGTCGGGGTGTCGCGGGTCGCGGACGATGCCGATCACGTGGTAGCTCTGCTCGAAGAAGCCGAGCTTCTGCAGCAAGCCGTGATCACCGAGTTGCTCGCCGTGGTCCGCGGTCACCACGATCAGCGTGCTGTCCCACAACCCGCGCTCGCGCAGCTCCGCCCACACCCGGCCGAGCTGGGCGTCGACCTCGCTGATCATCCCGTAGTACTGGGCACGCAGGTGGCGGATCTCGGCTTCGTCGGTGGGGGCCGCGATGCCCGGACGGGCCAGCACTCGAGCGTGGTACGGATGCGGGTCGGTGGTCGGCGCGATCGGCAGGCCGACATCGGCCGGGTCGTACATCGTCGCGAACTCGCCGGCAGCGGCATACGGCGGATGGGGGCGGAGGTAGCTGAGGTGGATGAACCACGGTGACTCGTCGGTGCGCGCGTCGAGCCAGCCGAGCGCGGCGTCGGTGAGAAAGGTCGACACGCCGAGCTCGACCGGG
>JAOBWQ010000122.1 GCA_025463425.1 Ilumatobacteraceae bacterium
TCTGGGCCGTGACCCGATCGCCGTTGGCGAGGAGGTGCGGCTTCTTCTCCTGCGACCGCACGTAGCCGTTGGTGGAGAAGTCATAGCGCCACTGCACGAACACCGACTGGATCTGCAGATCGAAGCCCGTCATCAGATCGCCGAGCGTGGCGTCCACGCCGTCGGCGCGATAGGTGAACTGCTGTGCGGGACCGGTGCGGTCGGGTCCGGCGTTGGAGCGCAACAGCGCTGTGTTGGCGTGGGTCTTGTGGGGGCGGCCCTTCTTCGGATCCAGCTCCCAGCCCGGACCGTGACCCTCGGTGACCAGCAGGAGATCGGAGTCGCGGAGCAGCGCGATGTTGCCCGGGTTGCCACCCGAGCACGCGAAGACGGCCCTGTTGAACTCGCCGACGAGGTTGACGTCCTGCTCGCGGCAGGAGCGGATCGGTCCGACGAAGTCGAGGTCGCGGCTGTGCCAGATGGTGGCGAAACGGGTCGGGCCGGCACCCCACGCCTCGAACACGATGTCGGCGTCGTTCAGCCCGGTCTGCGGGCGAGCACCGGGATCGTTGCTGACCTTGACCACGAGCGCGACCCTGTTCAGCAATGCGGGATCGTCGAGGGCCAGGCCGGTGAGCGGCTGCACGGGGGGCCCGGGAACGGTGGTGGTGGTCTCGGCCACCGTCGTGCTGGTCTCCTCGACCACCGTCGTGGTGGTGGTCTCTGGCTCGGTCGTGGAGGTCGTCGGCGCGTCCGTCGGCGGGGTGGTGGTGGCGGTGGTCTCGACGGTCTCCACCGTGGTGGTGGCCGTCGTCTTCGCATCGCTGCTGCACGCAGCCAGCAGTGCGGCGCCTCCGGCCAGCGCGAAGATCTGGCGTCGCGACACGGGGCTCTGCAAGCCGGTCGCGGCAACCTCGTCGGACACGTTCGTCTCTTCAGCGCGCTTGATCATCGTCGGTTCTCGCAGCCTTCCTGTCATCGCCCGCCGGCGGGGGGACCGGCGTCACGGCCCACAGTCGAGAAATGGGCTCGAAGAACCGTACCGCCCGACCGGGTGAGTTCACCGTCAGCCCCGTGGCTCAGACACCGAGCTCGGCCAGCATCTCCTCCAGGCAGGGCACGACCGGGTTGTCGATCCACACGGTCTGATCAGGGGGCATGTGGCCGCGATCGACCAGGCGGTTCATCACGCGCACCACGATCGCGCAGTACCGAGCCGCAGCGAAGACCTCGTACCAACTGGTGTCACCGACACTGCGCCCTGTGAGCTCCTCGTAGCGCGCGGTCTGCTCCGCACGGGTCGGCTCACCGGGCAGGCGCAGCGCGTTCGACGTCTCGTGTGCCCAGCGGTCGAACATCAGCCACCAGCCGAGGTCGACCTCTGGCGCGGTGATCGACGCCGCCTCGAAGTCGGTCACGCAGGCGGCGTGGTCGTCGCGCCAGATGATGTTGCCCGGCCGCGGGTCACCCCAGTTGAGGGTGAGGTCCGTCGGCGACGGGATCGTCGACTCCAGCCAGGCCAGCGCCTTGGCGAGCTTCGGATGCTCCCTTCCGGCGAGCTCACGTTCGGCGTACGCCGTCCAGACGTCGAGCTGGCGCCGCAGGGACGGTGGCGTGCCCTCGGTGAGCCATTGCAGGCCGGCCGCCTGCCAGTCGATGGCGTGCACCGTGGCCAGCATCCGCACGCCTTCGTCGATCATCGTCCGCCGCTGCTCCGCGGAGATCTCGGTGAAGAAGCCCTCGAGCGTGTACATCGGTGACTCGATCGGCACGACACCCTCGACGAAGCCCATCACGAAGAACGGTGTGCCGAGGACCTCCGCGTCCGGCTCGTAGCCGTACAGCGGGGCGAGCGGCAGCGACGAGGACTCGGCGATGGCCGACATCACGCCGTACTGGATCTGCACCTCGGTGACGAGGCCTTCGACCTGGGTCGGGTACACGGGCGGATCCGGGGTCTCCTTGCGGAGCACGAACCGGTCGGAGCGCTCCTCACCGCCGGCGGTCCAGGTGCCGGAAAGGATCACGGTCTCCGCGGAGAAGCCGCTGCTCGGTTTCCCGAACTGGCTCAGGCGCAGGTTCGACGCACCGCCGAGGCGTGGTTCGAGCCAGCGCTGCAGCGCCTCGAACGAGGTGTCCAGTTCTCCGTTCGCGTTGGCAGTCTCATCGGTCGTCACCCGACCGTTCTACTGCGCGTCTCCCGCCGGATTCGGATCCGAAGCCGCAGACGCCGCGTGCAGTCGATCGAGCAAACGGGCCAGCCGCACGCTCTCCCGTCGCCCGAACACGGCGGGTGCCTGGCCGCGTACGACGGCGGCGAACTGATCGACCATGCCCACGAACGCACTCGCACCTTCGACGTCGATCACCTCGACCGCATCGTCGCGACGCTGGATCAGGATCTGCGACGCCGTCTCCGGCCCGGGCGTGTGTTGGCCCGGGACGGTCAGGATGCCGTCGGTGCCGGTGATCTCGAGGATCCGCCGTTGGGGCGCCTGAAAGCTGACGTCGAAGTTGCTGCCGACGCCACGACCCCAGTCGACGAACCCGGTCATCGCGACGTCGATGCCCTTGGCGTTGCGCGTCGCCGCTGCGGCGACGGCCACCGGATCGCGGTCGAGCATCAGCATCGGCGGGGCCAGGCAGTAGATGCCGACGTCGAACAGCGCGCCGGCCCCACGCTCATCGAAGCGGTGATCCGCGGGGTTGCTGGCCGGATACGTGAACACACTGCGGAACGCATTCACCTCGCCGATCGCGCCGTCGTGCACCAGCTGCATGATCCGTCGCGCCCGCGGATGGTGCGGCCACATGTACGCCTCCATCAGCACCCGGCCGGCGGCTTCGGCGGCATCGAACACCTCTGCGGTGTCGGCCGCGGACATCGTCAACGGCTTCTCGCACAGCACGTGCTTGCCGGCGGCGAGCGCCGCCAGGATCCACGGCCGGTGCCCGTTGTTCGGCAACGGGATGTACACGGCATCGATGTCGTCGCGGGCGAGGAGGTCGGCATACGGCCGTTCGCTGCCGTTGGCCCGACTGGCCTCGGCGACCACGACGTGGTGGTCGCTGGCGGCGAAGGCCGGGGCGAGCGCGTTGCGGTAGATCCTCGAGGTCGACCCGATCGCTCCCCAGCGGAGCGGCGTCGTGGCGGTGGTGTCCATGGCGACCTGTGTAGCAGGCCGTGTGCGCCGATGTGCTCGACTGGTGCGAT
>JAOBWQ010000171.1 GCA_025463425.1 Ilumatobacteraceae bacterium
TGGCGCGGCCGCCCAGCGCGGCGCGACCGGTGGAGGGGTCGACCGGCGCCGGGCGCACGGCCGGCGCTGCGGGCGCGCCTGGCGCGCCCGCCGCAGCACCGGACTTCTCCAGCCGTTCGAGGCGGGCGACGATGGCGCCGAGATCGTTGCCCGTCGGCTCGTGGGTGAGCTGGACGAGCGCGACGTCGAGGAGCAGTCGAGGGTCGGGCGCGTGGCGCATCTCGACCAACATCTCGCCAAGGCGCTCCATCGACCGCACGATGGCCGCGGCGCCGAGCCGTTGCGCTTGCTCGGCGACGTGCGCGGCCTGGACGTCGGGGAGTTGCACGAGCTCTGGCGCCATCAGCGACAAGAAGCAGTCGCGCAGCGAACGGACGATGTCCTGGGCGAGCACGCGCGGATCGCGACCCTGGTGGACGGCGTGGGCCAGCGCCGACAGTGCCTGACCGGGATCGTGGTTGATCAGCGCCTCGATGAACTCGTCGTACGAGACGCTCAACGGTGCCTCGCCCCCGGACGCCGCGACCAGTTCGAGCGCAGACAGCGTGTCTCGCGCCGAACCTCCACCCTGGGTGAGGGCCGACTGCAGGCCTTCCTCGGACACGGTCAGACCGGCATCGGCGATGACCCAGCGGACGTGCTCTTCGAGCTCGTCCATCGGCAGCAGGTGGAACTCGAGGTGCTGCACCCGGGACCGGATGGTCTGGCTGACCTTCTGCGGATCCGTGGTGGCCAACACGAACACCACGTGCGGCGGCGGTTCTTCGAGCGTCTTCAACAGCGCGGCTTCCGCCCCCTTGGAGAGCATGTGCACTTCGTCGAGGATGTACACCTTGTGCCGACCGGGTGTGCCCAGCGAGGCCTTCTCGATGAGGTCGCGCATCGCCTCGACACCGTTGTTGCTGGCGGCGTCCAGCTCGTGCACGTCGTAGCTCGTGCCGGCCTCGACCGCGAGGCAGGAGTCGCACTCGCAGCAGGGCTCGCCGTCGACCGGGTTGGTGCAGTTGAGCACCTTGGCGAGCACGCGTGCCGAGGTCGTCTTGCCCGTGCCACGAGGCCCGCTGAAGAGGTAGCCCTGGCCCTCGCGGTTGTGGATGACCGCGTTGCGCAGGGCCCGCACGACGTGGTCCTGACCGCGGATCTCGCTGAATCGGCGGGGGCGATAGCGACGGTAGAGGGACTGGGTGGCCATTGCGGTCGAGCCTACAGACAGGGTGTAACGGCGCAGGGCAGTGCTCCGACGATGCAGTGGAACGAAAAGTTCACTGCCCGGTCCGCGCATTTCATATGATGTGCCAGGTCCGGCGGGGAGTCGGCCACCGTGGCCACTCGTGATGCAGCATCGAGGGAGAACAATGAAGCGCAATCGAATGATGACGGCATCCATGTTGGTGATGGCGTTGACTGCGGCCTCCTGCGGATCGAGCGGCCCGAAGTCGCTGTCGACCGATGACTTCATCTCGGCCGTGAACACGGAGTGCCGCACGGCATCACGCGCGCTGGACAAGCTGGACTTCAGCGACAAGAACGCGATCAGCGATGCCACCGACATCGTCACAACGATGCTCGAAGCGCTGACCCCGCTGAAGGCGCCCAAGGCACTGCAGGGGGACTTCGACGACTTCACCTCCAGCATCGACGCTCAGCTGACGCAGTTCGGCAAGCTCGAGAAGGCGATCAAGAAGGGCGACAACGATGCCGCCCAGGCCGCCAGCGACAAGCTCGACAAGCTCTCCAAGGACGGCGACAAAGCGGCCGACTCGCTCGGTGCCCAGAAGTGCGTCGGTGTCACCAGTGCCGCAGGCGGCTCATCCGACACCACGCCCACCACCGACACGTCGCCCGACACCACCGAGCCACCCGCCACCACCGAGGCGCCTGCCACGACGGAGGCACCGGCCACCACCGAAGCCCCGAACACGACCACCGCCAACACCCCGCTGCCGATCGATACCTCGGTCGACACCACCGAGCCCCCGGTCGCCACGACAGCGCCGACCAGCTCGGGCAGCCTCGCCCCGGACGACGCGTCGGTGGTGTTCACCCCGATCGACGGCTACACCTGGGCGAAGTTCGACTACGCCAGCGCCTCGACGCCGGGCGACGATCCGGTCATCGGGCCGTTGGTCAGCGGGTACTACGTCGGCGAGCTGGAGCAGACGGCCGACCCGACGGTCTACGTCAACGTGTACGTGACGATCCTCAACGACGAGACCGATTGGACGCCCAGTCAGCTGACGGCGTACTACGGCTTCGAGCTCGGCGCCGGCGGTGGCACCGACTTCACCACGGCCGCCCTCTCGCTGCCCGGTCAGTCCACGTCCACCGAGGACTACTCGGCCGCAGCCGTCACCGGTCCGGGCTTCGGCGTCGCCATGTTCGCTCCGGCCGGCACCGACATCCCGACCTACATCGACCAGTTCGTGCAGGCACAGTCGACCGGCATGGGCGGCTGATCCGTTGAAGCGACTCGTCGCCGCGGCGCTGACCGCGTTGCTGCTCGGGGCATGCTCGAGCAGCACCAACTCCAGCGCCAAGCAGCCCGAAGACGAGTTCCTCGACATGGTCGAGTCGGCCTGCCGCGACGCGAACACGCTGATCAAGAAGATCGACAAGACCGACAGCTCGGCGGCAGCCGACGTGTACAGCGCGGTGTCGGACATGTCCGACGCACTCGACGGGCTGAAGGCTCCGACGGCGCTCAAGGCCGATTACGACACGTACACCGCGAACATCGACGAACAGGTCCTCGAACTGCAGAAGATCTCGGTTGCCCTTCCAGCGGGTGACACGACCGCGCAGCAGGGCGCCGTCGCCAAGCTCTCCACGCTGCGCACCTCGGCCGACACCAGTGTGAACGCGCTGGAGATCTTCAGCTGTCTGGGCGTCGTGCCGCCCGGCGACTTCGCGACGGGCGGCACCACCACGACCGTGCCGGTCGACACGACCGTGCCCGTCGATACGACCGTGCCGACGGAGACCTTCCCGCCCGAAACCCTCCCGCCCGACACCGTGTTCACGATCCCGCAGTCGACGGACGTGCCACCCTCCACCGACGGCGGCACCGACACGAGCACCACCATCTTGCCCGGCGACCTCTCGCTCGACTCCACGGCACCAGCGGGGTACACCTGGGTCGCCTACAGCCCACCCGACGTGTCCGGGCTCTACACCAACCCGTCGATCGGCAAGCTCGTGACCTATTACTCCGGCGCCGAGCTGCAGTCGACCGCCGACGGCTCGACCGCGACGGTCTACGTCGTCAAGCTCTCGACCGACTTCACCGACACGTACACGAAGGCGTACCAGTTCTGGGAGGCCGTCGAAAATGGCGTCGACGTCACCACGCCAGGGGGCCTCACCGTGCACCAGGAGCTCGGTGCGTTCGCGAACACCGATTGCGCGGTGTACACCTCCGGCAACCGCGGCGTCACGATCTGCACCTACACCGGATACGACGGTCTGTCCCTGATGGATGCATACATCGCGGCCAACCCCGGCTGACGACTTGACGCGATTGTCGCGCCGAACGTCGCGCCGATGGCCGTCCCGGTGCACCTGCATCGGGATGACTACGGTTACACCACCTCATGAACGCCGGTACTCGACTCCTCCGCCGCTGTGGCGTGTTCGTGGCAGCCGCCACAGTTCTGATGTGGCCGATGCTGGACACGTCGGTGTCGCCGGTGGCGGCAGTGGCCGCAACGACGTCGGTGCCGGCCGACGGCAGCACGGTGCCCATGTCGCCGAGCCAGATCACGGTCTCGTTCGACCAGACGATCTCGACGGCCAGTGCCTCGATCGCGATGGTGATCACGTGCAACGGCAGCGCCGTCAGTCCAGCGCCCGTGCCCCGCGTCTCCGGCGACCAGCTGACGCTGATCGCCGACATCACCACACCGCTGCCGAAGGGTCAGTGCTCGGTGTTCTGGCAGGTGCAGAGCGCAGCTGACAGCAGCACTGCGTTCGCGACGTTCAACTTCAAGATCGAGCAGGACACGCTGTCCGCGACGACCCCGACCGTGGCGACGACCCCGTCGAACGAAGGCGTGTCCAGCGGCTCCTCGAACCTGTCCGGACCGCTCGGGCTGTTCCGACTGGTGTCGACCGTGGCGCTGGCGTCACTGTTCGGTGCGCTCGTGCTGATCACGGTGGCCTGGCCGGAGGGCATCGAGTACATCCTCACGATCCGCTTCCTGCGGTCGGCCTGGGTGCTCGGCGTCGTCTCGACCGGGCTGATGGTGGCATGCGTCGTTGCCCAGACCACCGGCAAGGGCTTCACGTCCTCGATGCTGCCGACCACGTGGGGCCCGTTGACGGACACCAAGCCGGGCATCGCCGTGCTCGCCCGGTTCATCCTCATCGTGATCGCCGGCTGGGTGGCCATCCGCCCCGAGCGGGTCATCGATCCAACGACCCAGATGGTGGCGCTGGCGATCCCCGGCGTTGCGGTCGCGACGTTCGGCCTGTCGCGCACGGGCGGCGATCTCGAGCTCGTCGGCTACGTGGCCGGCGTGGGCCACGCGCTGGCGATGGCGGTGTGGCTCGGCGGTCTGGTGCTGCTCGGACGGGTGGTGCTCGCCGGGCCCGGCGAGGACGATCTCGTCCATGCGGTGCGTGGGTTCAGCCGCCTGGCCACGCCCGCGATGTTGATCACGATCGTCACCGGGGTCGTGCAGCTGTATCGGCTCGACCGCGGCCACCTCCTCGACACCACCCACGGGCGGTTGCTGCTCCTGAAGGTCGTGCCCGTGGTCGCGATGGTGTTCGTCGGGGTGGCGACCCGCCAGTTCGTCCACGCTCGTCTGGCCCGCGCCGAATCGATGTCCGCGCCGCTCGCCGGCCGGCTCCGGCGCGCAGTCGGCACCGAGGCCGTCATCGGCGTGCTGGTCCTGGGAATCACCTCGTGGATGCTGTCGACCCAGCCGGGCAACCTCGTCGCCGGCGCGCGGTCGTCGAGCGACTTCGCCTTCCAGCTCGCGCTCACCGACACCACCGGCGCGTTCGACGCCAAGGTCTCGGTCGATCCGGCCAAGGCCGGCATCGCCAACGAGGTGCTGATCGAAGTCGCCAAGCCGACGACCGGCATCACCGCGATGAAGGTCGAGTTCGATCCGCCGCAGGGTTCGGTCGGCCATCCGGTGCTGATGACCATCACCCAGTTCACGGCCGGCGTCGGCGGTTGGTACCTCCCGGCCGCAGCGGGCATCCCGCTCGACGTCTCCGGCAGCTGGACCGTCACGATCGACGTCACGTCCGCCACCGGCGTCTTCCACGAGAGCGGGTTGATGCCGGTGCTCGCCGGCGTCTCGTCGAACACCGTCTCGATCCCGACCGTCACCAACCCGGTCGTGACCTCGCCGCCGATCACCCTGGATCCCGGCGCGTCGACGACATCGGCCGCCGCCGGCTGAACCGCACGATCCACTGACGTGCCGTCAGCCGTCGATCAGTCGTCGATCAGTCGTCGTTCAGTCCCCACCGGCGCGCATCAGGTCCTCGAACGCGACCGGTGCGGCGACGTCGAGCTGGTCGTAGGTGCAGCTCGCCGGGGTTCGGTCGGGCCGCCAGCGCTGGAACTGCACGCCGTGACGGAACCGTCCGTTCTGCAGTTGCCCGAACGTCACCTCGACGACTCGCTCGGCCCGGACGGGGACCCAGCTCAGGTCCTTTCCGGCGTTCCATCGGCTGCCTGCACCGGGCAGGCGGGCTTCCGCGTGGGCCATCGCGTTCGCCCAGTCGGCCCACGGGTGGTCATCCAGAGCGCCATCCAACAGCGGCGCCAGCTCGTCGACCAGCTCGCTGCGGAACTTCACCGTGAACGCTGCCGTCACACCGACGTGGTGGAGCTGGCCCTCGCCGTCGTAGAGGCCGAGCAACAGCGACCCCACGCCCTTGCCGTCCTTGTGGATCCGGTATCCGGCGACCACGCACTCCGCGGTCCGGGAGTGCTTGATCTTGACCAGCGTCCGCTTGTCCGGCGTGTACACATCGGTCAGCCGCTTGCCGATCACCCCGTCGAGCCCTGCGCCCTCGAACCGCACGAACCAGTCCCGAGCGGTCTCGACCCGCCGTGAGGACGGGCAGAGGTAGATCGGTGGTTCCGCGTCGGCCAGCGCGGCTTCGAGGTGGGTCAGCCGCGTCGAGAGCGGCTCGTCCATCAGGTTCTGCTCGCCGATCGCCAGGATGTCGAACCCGACGAAGCTGGCCGGTGTCTCCGCGGCGAGCCGCTTGACCCGGGACTCGGCCGGGTGGATCCGCTGGAGCAGCGCGTCGAAGTCGAGACCGTCGCCGTCGGCCGAGGCGATCACGATCTCACCGTCGATCACACATGCGTCGGGCAACGAGGCCTTGAGCGGTTCGAGCAGCTCGGGGAAGTAGCGGGTGAACGGCTTCTCGTTGCGGCTGGCCAGCTCGATCCAGTCGCCGTCGCGGAACACGATGCAGCGGAACCCGTCCCACTTCGGCTCGTAGTGCCAGCCGTCGCCGACCGGGATCTCCGGCGTGGCCTTGGACAGCATCGGTGAGATCGGTGGCGAGATCGGCAACGTCATGCGTTCATATTGGCTCAGTCCACTCCTCCGCCCCGCCCGGGCTCCGCTTCGGCTCAGAGTTCCGTGGATCTGGGGTCTGGCACTAGCGTCGTGGCCGTGACGACTCCGATGGACGACAAACTCGAGGATCTCCGCGTCCGACGCGACGAAGCCTTCCATGCGGGCTCGCAACGGTCGGTCGACCGCCAGCACGAGAAGGGCAAGATGCTCGCACGCGAGCGGCTCGACTACTTCCTCGATCCCGGCACGTTCCAGGAGCTCGATCTCCTCGCTCGCCACCGCGCCCACGCCGCGGGCCTGGAGGACCGCCCCTACACCGACGGCGTGATCACCGGCTGGGGCATGGTCGACGGTCGCAAGGTGTTCGTCTTCAGCCAGGACTTCACCGTCTTCGGCGGCGCGCTGGGTGAGGTGTTCGCGGAGAAGATCCACAAGCTGATGGACCTCGCGCTCAAGGTCGGTGCCCCGGTCGTCGGACTCAACGACGGCGCGGGCGCGCGCATCCAGGAGGGCGTCGTCTCGCTGGCCAGCTACGGCGGCATCTTCTACCGCAACGTGCTCTCCAGCGGTGTCGTCCCGCAGATCTCCGTCATCCTCGGACCCTGCGCCGGCGGTGCCGTGTACAGCCCGGCGATGACCGACTTCATCTTCATGGTCCGTGAGACCAGCCACATGTTCATCACCGGCCCCGATGTGGTCAAGACCGTCACCGGTGAGGACGTCACGCTCGAAGAGCTCGGCGGCGCGATGAGCCACGCCTCCAAGAGCGGTGTCGCCCACTTCGTCTCTGCGGACGAGAAGGCCTGCCTCGACGATGTGCGGTTCCTGCTCGGCTTCCTGCCGGCGAACAACCTCGAAGAGCCGCCGCTGGTCGACACGGGCGACGACCCCGACCGGCTGTGCCCGGAGCTGCGCGACATCCTGCCGGCGTCTCCGAACCAGCCGTACGACATGAAGAAGGTCATCGCCGCAGTGGCCGACGACGGCGAGTTCTTCGAGTACGCGACTCACTTCGCGAAGAGCATCGTCTGCGGGTTCGCACGCATCGATGGCAAGCCCGTCGGGGTGGTCGGCAACCAGCCGCTGATGCTGGCCGGTGTCCTGGACATCGACTCGGCCTCGAAGGCATCGCGCTTCGTGCGCACCTGCGATGCGTTCAACATCCCGCTGATCACGTTCGTCGATGTGCCCGGCTTCCTGCCCGGCGTCGACCAGGAGTACGGCGGCATCATCCGCCATGGCGCGAAGCTCCTCTACGCGTACTGCGAAGCCACCGTGCCGCGCATCCAGATCATCACCCGCAAGGCCTACGGCGGCGCCTACGTCGTCATGGATTCGAAGTCCATCGGCTCCGACCTGTCCTACGCCTGGCCCACCGCCGAGCTGGCCGTGATGGGACCCCAAGGCGCCGTCGAGATCGTCTACCGCCGCGAGTTGCAGCAGGCCGCCGACCCGATCGCGCGCCGCGCCGAGCTGGTCGCCGACTACACCGAGAAGTACGCCAACCCGTACGCAGCTGCCGAGCGCGGCTACATCGACGACGTCATCGACCCCGCCGAGACCCGCCAGAAGATCGTCGCCGGCCTGCGCATGCTGCGGACCAAGCGCGAAGAGCTGCCCCGCCGCAAGCACGGCAACATGCCGTTGTGAACACCGACATCACTCCGGTGCCTTCGGACGAGGAGGCGGTGGCGATTGCCGCGGCCGTGCATGCGCTGTGGCCCGTGCCGGTCGTGGCCGACGAAGCGGAGCGAGTGCGTGACACGGCATGGAAGTTCAGCGGGCGCTGGTGGAACCGTCCGCTGCCCTCCCGCCGCGACCGTCCGTATCGCTGACCCTCTCCGTCGCTACCGCTGGTCGGGGAGTTGCTGCTGGTCGGCGGCCAGCCGGTTGACCAGCTGGATCAGGTCGTCGGGGGACTGGATCATGACCCGTTCGCCGGTGTCGACGACTTCGACGTTGCCGACCAGACGGCCGTCGCGGGCTGGTTCGGTCAGGAAGCGGAGCACGAGGCTGAGGTGCTGGCGCGGGAGCATGCCGGGCATCGTCGCAGGCAGGCGTCCGATCAACGTCCGACGGGTCATGACGGCTGGTCCAGTTCGCTCTGCAGCGCGACCAGCTCGGTGCTCGACCGCAGGCCGAGGTCGTCGGCCAGGCGGACCGCGCGCTCGACGAGGTCGCGGGCGGTGCCTCGGCGGCCCTGGCGGATGAGCACCGACGCGGCCTCGACGTAGCGAGACTCGTCCATCGGCTCGGCTGCGATGGCGGCGTCGAAGAGGTGGATCGCGTCGTCCAGATCGCCCCGCTCGACCGCGTCGTGGGCGACGAGGTCGGCCAGGGCGAGGTACCGACGGCGCAGGCGCTCGCGCAGTGCGATCACCCAGTCCTCGTACCGGTCGCCGGGCAGCAGCTCCCCGGAGTAGAGGGTGAGCGCATGCCGGGCGAGGCCGATCCGCTCAGCCTGCCGGGCTCCGAGCGCAGCGGCTGCGAGGGCTTCGAACCGAGTTGCGTCCACGTCGATCCCGGCCGCCAGGGTCAGGCTCTCGCCCTGCCGGGCGACGATGTCGCGCGAGTTGATCCGCAACCGGCTGAGCAGGTTACGCAGGCGCGCCCGACCCGCGGCGATGTCAGCTTCGGGCCAGAGGATGTCGATCACCTCGTCATTGGTGATCGTGCCGCGGGTCGCGACGAGCTTCACCACGAGCGACGCCCGACCCGGTGGCGGGGTGACGTCGACTGCACCATCGGTGACCGCGAACGCGCCGAGGAGCTGCACCCGGACGCCGCTGCTGCCGGCCGCCTTGAGCATCTGCGGCGAGAGGATGGTGGCGAGCTGCCGGGCGATCCACGGCTCGTGGGTGGCGAGCGAGTCTCGGATGCCGATCGACGTGGCCTCCACGTCGGACTGCCCGATGAGGTCACGGGCCAGGGCGGTGTCGCCGCGGCGGTACGCGGCGAGGGCTCGCATCGCCAGTCGGATCCACCGGGCTCGCTCGACCGCGAACGGCGCGCCCTCCAGTGCGAGCAGGATCCGCTCGGCTTCGACCGGATCGCCGAACGACGCCTCGTACCGCGCTTGCGCCGGCGCCAGCACGTCGGCGATCGCCAACGCGTCGACGACCGCTGTGCCGCGGGCGAGGTACTCGCGGCAGCCGTCCTCGTCGCCCATCATCGCCAGCGCATCGCTGGCCGCGAGCAGGAACTCCGCGCCGGTCGCCTCGTCGAGCCAGCGGCCGGGGTTGCGATCGACCTCGACCAGCCACCTTCGGGTTGCGGCGAGATCGCCGCGATGAGCGGCGATCCACATCGCCGACCAGGCCGCGCACCCGATCACGAACGGGTCGCCCATCCGCCGTCCGAGGGCGGCCGACTCCTGCGCCGCGGCAGCACCCTCCTCACTCCTGCCGGCGGCGTCGAGGACGTCGGCGTAGTAGGTCAATCCGATCGCCCGGTCGCGGTTGGCCTGAGGAAGGAGTGCGAGCGCGGTGCCGACCTGGTCCACCGCCCGCTCGAAGCGGCCCCAGTGGAACGAGACGTTGTAACCGAGGCGGAGCAGGGCATCGGCCTCCCACCGCCACTCACCCGTCGATCGGAACAGCGCGACTGCGTCCTCGAACCAATCCGTCGCTGCGGCCAGTTCGGTCGGGGTGGCGATGAGCGTCGAGCGAACGCCCAACACCCACAGTGCTCGCCCGCGAGCGTTCGCCGACGCGCGGGTGTCGGCGGTGATCGTCGCGACGGTGGACTCGACCACCCGACCCGCCAGCGCCTTGGCCGCGTCGCGATCCCCACGGCGGACGAGGTCGCGGGCCTGCTCCGCGATCGCGGCGAGCAAGGCCGGCGTGTCGTCCGCGGTGGTGGCGAGCTCGACCGCGCGACGCAGCCACTCGGTGCGCTGCTGCGGCTCGCGCAGCTCCAGGGCGCGCGCCGCGTCGACGAGCAGCATCGGCGGTGCAACGTTCGCAGCATCGAGCGCACCGACGGTGAGGCGCACGGCGACCGGGCCGAAGTCCTCCAGCGCACTCCAGTGGAGTCCGGTGAGCAACGTCGCCAATCCACTCAGGTCGTCCGCTGACTGGAGAAGCCGCACGGCCACCGGCAGCAACCCGCGCCGGGCGTAGACAGTCGCCGCGCCGCGTCGCGCTTCGACGCCGATCCCGTTGCGACCGATCAGCTCGTCGCGGACGGGATCCGGCATCTCGTACCAGCCGTCGGCCCGCGACACCAGCGGGATGCCGCTGTCGATCAGGTCGCGGAGCGCACTCGGCCCGGCGATCGCGGCAGCGACGTCGGCGTCGATGAGAGGGGCGTGAGCCATCGCGGCGATGTCGGCGGCCTGGTCCACGGACGACGCGGCGAGGAGATCGTCGACCAGTCGGGCCATCACGGTGCGCCCGATGCGGTGCACCGATGGCTCCGCGAAGTCAACCGGCAGTGACGATCCGCGATCGTCGTGGCTGAGCCGACCGCCGGCTGCCACCGCAGCGACGGCGACGGCGATCGCGGCCGGCCATCCGTCGGTGATGTCGAGCACCTCGGCGATCAGCTCTTCATCCTCGCTGCTGTTCGCGCGCGGCTCGCCCGGACCCGCCGCGCGGAGGAGTCGAGCGACGTCGTCGGCGGTCATCCGCAGGTCGGCGAGGCCCATCGTCACCGTGTTCGGTTGGCGGACGAGCGGCCGCACGGCATCCGGTAGCCGCCGCCCGATCAGCACCACCCCACTTCGAGCAGGCAGCCGAGTCGCCAGACCAGCGAGCAACCCGACGGTATCCGGCTGGAGCAACTGCATCTCGTCGATCATCACCGTCAGCGGCTCGCCCCAGCCGGTCATTGCGGCAACGAAGTCGTCGATGTCGTCGATGTCGTCACCGTCTGACTGACGGAGGGCCTCGGCCAGGAGCGCATGTCCGGCTCGGCGGCATCCGTCGGCAATCGCAGCGCGCAGCAAGGGACCGGTCGTCGGACTGGTCAGGGCGAGCTCGACGAAGGCCGACTCGCGTGCGGTTGCAAGTTGGCGGGCCAGGGTGGTCTTGCCGTAGCCGCTCGGTGCTTCGATGACACCCACGCGGGCGACGAGGAGCGGGTCGATCAGCCGTGCTCGACGCAGATCGGTCATCTCGCCGGCACCCATCGCCGCCACGGTAGTTCGGGCGCTCTCATCGCAGTCTCGTGCACCGGTGCAGCATCCGATGGCTGCGTCCGATCAACGTCCGACGGCGTACGGTTGCGCAGTGGACATCACGACCATCGCCGATGACCTGATCGTGCTGCACGACGGTGCCGAGGTGCATCGGTACACCGACCTGAGCCCGAGCACGGAGTACGACATCCGCGGCATGATGATCACCACCCTGCCCCGTCCCGACGGTGCGCTCCTGTGCACCGTCGCCACCGTGAACGACGTCCACTTCGGAGAGACCGAGGCCGGTCGGGTCGGCGACAGCCCGGAGGGCCCGATCCAGAGCGCCCGTCCCGGCGAGGCGCCGTATCCGGAGACGATGAACCGCGGCGCGATCACCGAGATCCAGGCGCTCGATCCTGCGGCGGTCATCGTCAAGGGAGATCTCAGCCAGGACGGCCAGCCCGCTGAGTGGGCCGCATTCGAGTCGAACTACCGCGGCGCGTTCGGCGACCGGCTGTTCGTGGTCCGTGGCAACCACGACGCCTACCAGCACCAGCACGGCTACGTGGGCGACCAGTGGATCGATGTGCCCGGGCTCAGCATCGCCCTGCTCGACACCGTGATCCCTGCTCACACGACGGGAACCCTGTCGGCCGAGCAGTTGGCCTGGCTCGACGATCGTGCCGCGAAGGCTGATCGGCCGGTGCTGGTGATGGGCCACCACCAGCAGTGGATCGGCTCCACGGACAACGGCACGCGAGGCGAGGGCTACTTCGGTCTGCATCCCGATGCCAGCGACGCACTGGACACCGTCGCAACTCGGCGCAAAGGCATCATCGGCTACACCGCCGGCCACACGCACCGTCATCGCGTGCGCGCGATGTCGGCTGCCGGCGTGCCCAGCATCGAGGTCGGCTGCGTGAAGGACTTCCCCGGAACGTGGGCCGAGTACCGGGTCTACGAGGGTGGGGTGATGCAGGTGGTGCACCGCATCTCGACACCGGAAGCACTCGACTGGAGCGAGCGGTGCCGACACCTGTACAGCGACTTCGGCATCGACTACGAGTCCTACGCGCTCGGCGGGATCGATGATCGCTGTCTCCTGCTGAGCTTGCGATGAGCTTGGAGGCGTCGCTGCGCGCCGCGCGCGTGCCGCCCTTCCACGCGATGGCGATGGCCCGCCGGGCCAGCGACCGCGAGGCCACCGGCCCCCAGGTGTTCCACCTCGAGGTCGGCCAGCCGTCCACCCCAGCGCCGGCGATCGCGATCGGCGCGGCCGTCGAGGCGATGTCGGCACATCCGCTCGGCTACACCAACGCGCCCGGGCTGCTGTCGCTCCGGCGCAGGATCGTGCAGCACTACCTCGAATGGTACGGGGTCACGGTTGCGGTCGAGCGGGTGATGATCGTGGCCGGTGCCTCCGCAGGCTTCTCGCTCGCGTTCTTGGCGTGCTTCGATCCCGGTCAGCGCGTCGGAGTGCTGGAACCCGGCTATCCGTGCTACCGGAACACGCTCATGGCCCTCGGCGTCGAGCCGGTTCCGATCCCGGTCGGCCCGGCGACGCGCTGGGCACCCACGGTCGAGATGCTCGAGGCCGCCGGTCCACTCGACGGCCTGATCGTCGCCTCGCCGTCGAACCCCACCGGCACCGTGCTCGACCCGTCGACGCTGGCCGCGCTCGCCGCGCATTGCCGAGCGCGTGGCGTGCAACTGATCAGCGACGAGATCTATCACGGCATCACCTACACGGGTGCTGCGCCGTCGGCACTCGCCCACGACGACAGCGCGGTGGTGATCAACAGCTTCTCCAAGTACTTCAGCATGACGGGCTGGCGGCTCGGCTGGGTCGTCACCCCGGACGCGCTGACCGACGCCTTCGAACGCCTGCAGCAGAACCTGTACATCTGCGCGCCGCACGTGTCGCAGGTCGTCGGGCTGGCTGCGTTCGATGCCCAGCCCGAGCTCGATGGCCACGTCGATCGATACCGCAGCAACCGCGCCCTGTTGCTCGACGGGCTCGCTGCGGCAGGCATCACCGATGTCGCCGAGGCCGACGGAGCGTTCTACGTGTACGCCGACGTCTCACACCTCACCGCTGACTCGATGGAGCTGTGTTGCCGCTGGCTCGACGAGCTCGGCGTGGCCAGCACTCCCGGGCGCGACTTCGACACCGCTCGCGGGCACCGCTTCGCCCGGTTCTCCTACGCCGGCTCAGCCGACGACATCGGCGCGGCATGCATGCGCTTGGGCGGGTGGGTGCCGTGACCAGCGTTTCGCAAGCAGATCCCCCGCATCCCGGACCCCTGCACGATCTGCGCGTGCTCGACCTGTCCACGGTGATCGCCGGGCCGAAGTGCGCGGCGTACCTCGCCGACTTCGGGGCCGACGTGATCAAGGTCGAGCGGCCGGGCACCGGTGACAGCCTGCGCAACATGGCCTGGCGCGACCCGCGCGACGGCACGGGCCTGTGGTGGAAGATCATCAACCGCAACAAGCGCACGATCGCGCTCGACCTGAAGGACCCCGACGATGTCGAGGTGTTGCGCTGGCTCGTGCGCGACGCTCACGTCCTCGTCGAGAACTTCCGCCCCGGCACGCTGGAGCGGCTCGGCCTGTCGCCGGCGGAGCTGCACGCGATCAACCCGACGCTGGTGATCACGCGCGTCACCGGGTTCGGGCAGACCGGTCCGTACCGCAACCGCGCCGGCTTCGCGACCATCGCCGAGGCGATGAGCGGGCTGTCGGCGATCAGCGGCGAGCCCGGTGGCCAGCCGTTGCTGCCACCCATCGCGCTCACCGACGAGGTCACCGGGCTCTCGTCCGCGCTGGCGACGATGATCGCGCTGCGGGCGGGCGTGGGTCAGGTCGTCGACGTGACGTTGCTCGAGAGCATGTTCCAGCTGATGGGCCCGCTGCTCTCGCTGTACCGGCTCACCGGCGAGACCCAGGAGCGGCTCGGCGCCGGATTGCCGTACACGGTGCCGCGCGGTACCTACCGGTGCAACGACGACCGCTGGATCGCGGTGAGCGCCAGCGCCGACAGCGTGGCCGATCGGGTGACCCGCTTGCTCGGGGTCGGGGACGACCCGCGGTTTGCCACCTTCCAGGATCGGATGGCCAACCGCGAGGCGTTGGAAGCGGTGATGGTCGCCTTCTGTGCGCAGCGATCGCAGACCGAGGTGATCGAGGCGTTCACCGCGGCCGAGGCCGCGATCGGCCCGGTGATGGACATGGCCGACATCGCGGCGGATCCGCACTACGCCGCGCGCGAGGCCATCGTCGACCTCGACTCGACGCCGATGCAGGGACTGATCGCGCAGCTCAGCGTGACGCCCGGGGCGTTGCGCTGGTCCGGTCGGGCGCTCGATGCCGACGGCGCCGACATCCGCGCCAACGGTTGGGGTCTCGAGGATCCAGACCGGTGAGGATCAGTCGCTGACCCAGAGGTCCAACAGCGCTGTGGCTTGCTGCAGCGACACCTCGCTGCTCTGCGCTGTCGATGTGACCTGCACCGTGTACAGCGCGTCGTTGAGCGCGTAGAGCACGGAGTTCAGCTGGGTCTTGGCGCCGGGGAGGTCCTCGTTGCCGAGGTCGACCGCGCCATCGTCCGGGCCGAGGTTGGCGAAGCTGGTGAGCGCTGCGGGATCGGTCTGCAGCGTGAAGGCGACCGTCGTGGTCTTGGCGGCGTCAGAGAAGACGCAGTCGTTGCCGCTCGCGTTCTGCGACGCACCGTCGCCGAGTGTGACCGTGACGACCGATTGGATGTCGGACACCGACGGCACCTGCGCGCACATTGCGACTGCGCCGGCCGAGCCGGCCGTCGATCCTGGCGACGCCGAGCCGGCCGGCGCGGAGGACCCGGTGGCCGTGGCGTCGGACGAGGTCGAGGTCGAGGTCGGAATCGTTGCCGGTGTCGTTGTGGTCGCAGCCTTGCTGTCGCTGCTGCAACCGACACCGACGAGCGCGAGCGCGAAGCCGATTCCGAGAGCTGAGATCATCCGTCGTTGCATCGGACCGCGACACTACGACCGCTGTGTCGCCAACGGATGTCGCCCGCCTGTGATGATCGAGGCGTGATCCCCTACGACGACACGCTGCGCGCCACCATCGTCGACAACCTCGCCCGGCATGACCGCCACGGATGCGCACTCGAAGGTCGCCGCCACGCAGCCGTCGCGATCGTCGTCGTCGACAGTGATGCGACCCGCGACGGTGTCGACCCTGCACCGACCGACGTCGAACGCCTGCTGGCCATCCCGTCGGACACCACCGGGCTCGACGGCCAGATGACCGATGTCGCGGGTGGCGCAGCCTTCCTCCTCTGCCGTCGAGCCAGCCTGCGTGCGCACTCCCGGCAGTGGGCGCTGCCCGGTGGCCGGGTCGATGCAGGTGAATCCGTCGAGCAAGCGGCGCTGCGCGAGTTGCACGAGGAGCTCGGCCTCGATCTGCCACCGTCCGCGGTGCTGGGGGTGCTCGACGACTACCCGACCAGGTCCGGCTACGTCATCACCCCGGTGGTGGTGTGGGGCGGCGGCGACGTCGAGCTGCACCCCAACCCCGACGAAGTGGCCTTCGCCTACCGGATCGGGCTGCGCGAGCTGTGCCGCGCCGACTCGCCGCGCTTCGTCACCATTCCGGAGAGCCCGCGTCCGGTCGTGCAGGTACCGCTCGGCGGCGATCTCATCCACGCGCCGACCGGGGCAGTCCTGGTGCAGTTCCGCTGGGTCGCGCTCGAAGGCCGGTTCGACGAGCGCGTCGACGAGTTCGAGCAACCGGTGTTCGCCTGGAAGTAGTCGTGCACCTCGCCGGTCAGCGACCGCTGTGGCCGAAGCCTCCGCCGCGGTCGTCCCCGTCGAGCTGATCGACCACGTCCCAGCTGACCTCTTCGACGCGCTGCAGCACCAACTGGGCCACCCGATCACCCCGGTGCACGGCGTAGTCCGTGTGCGGGTCGGTGTTGAGCAGCACGACCTTGATCTCACCCCGATACGCGGCATCGATGAGGCCGGGTGCGTTGACGACGGTGACCCCGTGCTTGGACGCCAGACCACTGCGCGGCAGCACGAAGCCGGCGTAGCCGAGCGGGATCGCGATCGCGATGCCGGTGGGCATGACCAGCCGCCCACCCGCAGCGGTGACGACGCCGTCCTCTCGAGCGCAGAGGTCGAGCCCGGCGTCGCCAGGATGGGCGTAGCTCGGCAGAACGAGGTCCGGGTCGAGGCGGACGAGCGGCACGGGCAGCATCGTGGCGACGATAGTGCGAGGGGTAGGTTCTCGAACAGAATGGCGACCGATCGAGACCGTGCTCCTGCCGACCGGGCGACCACCGGTCGGCCGCCCTCCGTCGACGCGCTCGCCCGCTCGCTGTCCGGCGTCGGCCTGCCCTGGGCGATCTGCGTCGACATCGCCCGTGAGGCCATCGCTGCCGGTGAGCCGGAGAATGCCGAAGCGCGAGCACGCGCGTTCCGCCGGACCTTGCTGATGCCGGTGGTCAACGCAACGGGTGTGCTCCTGCACACCAACCTCGGCCGTGCACCGATCGGCGCACACCAGCCGGAGCGCCCCACGAACGTCGAGCTCGATCTCGCGACCGGCGAGCGCGGCAGTCGTCAGCGCCCGGTCGGACAGCTGCTGGCCAAGCTCTGCGGTGCCGAGGCGGCGATGGTCGTCAACAACAACGCGGGGGCCGTGATGCTCGTGCTCGCCGCGTTGGCGTTCGATCGCGGCGTGGCCGTCAGCCGCGGCGAGAGCGTGGAGATCGGTGGTGCGTTCCGCGTGCCGGACGTGATGGAGCAGTCCGGCGCGACCCTCGTCGACGTCGGCACGACCAACCGCACACGCATCGCCGACTACGCCGCCGCGATCGAGCGCGGACGCGGGCCGGGCGGGTCGCCGCCCATCGCGCTGACGATGAAGGTCCACCCGTCGAACTTCCGCGTCGAGGGCTTCGTCGAGTCGACCTCCGTCCTTGAGCTCTCGGCCCTCGGCGTTCCAGTCGTGGCCGACATCGGCAGTGGGCTGATCGACGCCAACTGTCCGTGGTTGAGTGGTCCGCCGCCGGCGTGGTTGGCGGGCGAGCCGGGCGCGCGGCAGAACCTGGAGGCGGGCGCTGCGCTCGTCACCTTCAGCGGCGACAAGCTCTTCGGTGGGCCGCAGGCCGGCATCATCGTCGGACGCCGCGACCTCGTCGACCGGTGCGCCCGTCATCCGTTGGCGCGCGCACTCCGACCGGGCGGGATGGTGCTGGCCGCGCTGCAGGCCACGGCGATCTCGTACCTGGACCGCACCGTCACTCGTGACGTCGCGTTCTGGCGGATGGTCGCCGCGCCGATCGACGTCCTGCAGCAGCGCGCAGCAGCGTTGTGTGCTGCGACCACCGGAGTTCACCAGGAGGCGTCGACAGCGATGCCCGGCGCAGGGTCGGCGCCCGGCGCGACGATGCCCTCCGTGGCCGTCGTGATCGACGGCGATCACCTCGCCCACTTCCGTGGTCGACCGACCCCGATCATCGGGCGGGTCCGCGACGGTCGGACGTTGCTGGACCTGCGCAGCGTGGACCCTGACGACGACGTGCTCGTCGGCGCCGCCCTCGCTGCGCGCTGAGCTGCAACACTGCCCATCGTGAGGGTCGTCGCCACCGCCGGTCATGTGGACCATGGCAAGAGCTCGCTCGTGCTCGCGCTCACCGGCACCGACCCGGATCGCTTCGAGGAAGAGAAACGTCGCGGGCTGACGATCGACCTCGGCTTCGCGCACATCGACCTACCGAGCGGTGAGGGCATCAGCTTCATCGACGTGCCCGGCCACGTCCGCTTCCTGCGCAACATGCTGGCCGGCGTCGGTGCGGTCGATGCGTGCCTGTTCGTGGTGGCGGCGACGGAAGGCTGGAAGCCGCAGAGCGAGGAGCATCTGCGCATCCTCGAGCTGCTCGGTGTCCGGCACGGGGTGATCGCGCTGACCAAGGTCGATCTCGTCGACGACGACTGGCGCGACATCGCCGTGCTCGAGGTGCTCGATCACGTCGCCGGCACGTTCCTGGCCGATGCGCCGATCGTGCCAGTGGCCGCGGGTCCGAACATCCAGCTCGGCCTGGATGATCTGCGGATCGCGCTCGACGCGCTGGTGGCCGAGACGCCGGCGGCGCACGACCGGGGCCGCCCGAGGTTGTGGGTCGACCGCGTCTTCGCGGCTCGGGGCAGCGGCACCGTCGTCACCGGCACGCTCAGCGGGGGCACCTTTGCAGGAGACGCTCGCGTCACCGTCGGGCCAGGCCACCACGACGTGCGCGTCCGCAGCCTCCAGTCGCACGGGCAGACGGTCGCGTCGATCGGTCCCGGCAACCGTGTGGCGATCAACCTCGCCGGGATCGAGCACACCGAAGTGCAGCGCGGCGACGCCGTGGTCCACGGCTCGCAATGGCTGCCGACCCGTCGCTTCGACGCGTCGCTGCACGTGCTCGCCCGCCTCGATCACGACGTCTCCCGGCGCGGCGCGTACGTGGCGTACATCGGGTCGGGAGAGTTTCCCGCGAAGGTGCGCGTCCTGGGATCGGAGGTCATCGAGCCCGGTGGTTCCGGTCTCGTCCGGCTGCACCTGGAGACCGACCTCGCACTCGTGCCGGGGGATCGCTACATCCTGCGCGAGTCGGGCCGCGGCGAAACGATCGGTGGAGGGGAGGTGCTCGACATCCATCCCGTGCTGCCCGCCTCCAAGGCACGCCCCGATCGCGACGTTCAGCGGCTCGTGCGCGAACGCGGCTGGGTGCGCGCCGACGAGCTGGAACGGCTCACGGGTTTTAGCCATGAGCCCACGATCGGCGATTGGGTGGTCCTGCCCGAGGCGATCGCCAGGCTCACCGACTCCGTGCGCGCCCGGGTGCAGCAGGCCGGCGCGGCCGGCATCGACATCGCTGCCTTCGACGATCGCGAGCGCACGGTGTTGGCCACGCTCGACGACATGACCATCGACAACGGCACCGTTCGGGCCGTGGCCGAGATCGATCCGCTCGCCGAGCATCCGTTCGTCGCCGCGGTGTTCACGGGTTGGTTCACACCGCCCGACTCGACCGGTGTGGACCGCAACGAGCTGCGTCAGCTCGTCAAGCGCGGCTGGCTGGTCGAACGCGACGGCGTGTGCTTCCACCCGGCGGCGATCGATGCCGCGGCGCTCGTGGCAGCGGATCTGTCCGCGGCGCACCCCGACGGGTTCACCGTTGCCCAGTTCCGGGATGCAACCGGTTCGAGTCGCAAGCACTCGCTGCCGTTGATGGCTGAGCTCGACGGTCGCGGCGTGACCCGGCGGCGCGACGACGTGCGCGTCGCCGGACCGCGGATGCCGCTCCGAGAGGAACTGCCGGGACGAGAAGAGTCGCCGGTCAGCCCACTCGATTGACGAGCTGGCGCCGCTCGATCTCGTTCAGACCGCCCCAGATGCCGTGCGGCTCCGCTGTGCGCATCGCATAGGCGAGGCATTCCTGGCGGACCGGACAGTGGCTGCAGATCGATTTGGCGACTCGCTCACGGGCGAGGCGCAGCTCCTTGCGTTCGAAGTGGATCGGGGGGTAGAACGACGAGGCGGTTTCACCGCGGCACGCGGCGGTGTGTTGCCAACTCAGGTCGTCGTCTTCGGCATCTCGCCGTGCAACCATTCACTTTCCTTGCGATCGGCCCCTCGGTCTGGACAACCAGCACCTTACAAAACGATCCAGCGC
>JAOBWQ010000198.1 GCA_025463425.1 Ilumatobacteraceae bacterium
TCATCGGTGACAGCGACAAGAAGGTCTCCGACCTCTACGACATGATCCACCCGAACGCCAACGACACCCTGACGGTGCGCTCGGTCTTCATCATCGGGCCGGACAAGAAGGTCAAGCTGAACATCACGTATCCGGCCTCGACCGGTCGCAACTTCGACGAGATCCTGCGCGTGATCGACTCGCTGCAGCTCACCGCCAAGCACAAGGTCGCCACGCCCGGCAACTGGAAGGACGGCGACGACGTCATCATCGGGTCGGCCGTCACCAACGAAGAGGCCGAGACCCTGTTCCCCGGTGGCTGGACCACCGTCAAGCCGTACCTGCGCACGCTGCCCCAGCCCGGCAAGTGAGTGGCGGGCGCATCGTGCGCCCGACGAGATGAGACCTATCCGATGAGATGGGTCTCGACCCAGATCCGAACCGGAGGCGCCAGTCGATCGAGATGATCGGCTGGCGCTTCTCGTATCTGGGTCGCGCTGATCGGCACGGCCAGGCGGTCGGCGTCGACGACGACCGGCACGGCGTCGAAGCGCGCCGCGATGCCGGCAACGTAGGGGTCGCTGCTGAAGATCGCATCCGGTCCACCGTCGTGCGGCCAGCGCGACCGGAACAGCGCCATCCACTTGGCCCACAGCTCTTCGTCGTCGAAGTTCGTGTCGAGGTCATGGCGGACCTCGACCACGGTCACTGCCGGGTGCAGTTCGCCGAGCCATGCGGCGCGGAGCTCACCTGGGACCAGTTCTCCGTCGCGGGTGTTGACGAACACGACGAGTCGGTCGACCCTGGCCGCGGCCCAGTCGATCATGTACGAGTGACCGAGGTGGGGCGGGTTGAACCGCCCGACGATCAGCCCGGTCCGCCAGCGTTCGCCAGACCTTGGGTCCGACGCTGCGTCAGCTGACATTGATCAGTCGGGGAAGCGCATCGACGACCGACCGCCAGCCGACGCCCAGTGCGTCGAGCCGGGCCGGGCCGTTGGGGTGATCGCGGCCGAGCACGTGCTCGTAGGCGGCCAGCGACAACGCCGTGGCGACGACGTCCTGCGTGGCGCCAGCGTGGCCGACGGAATCGGTCAGCCATCGTTCGGCGGTCTCGGCATCCCCGACCGCAGCGGCCGAAGCGCCGGCTGCGAGGAACGCGACGACGCCATCGAGGTAGGAGTGACCCGCAGCATCGACGACACCCTGAGCGGCATCCACCGCTTCCGCGGCGTCGTGCTCCAGCGAGGCGACGAGCGCGATCGCAGAGAGGTAGAAGGGATTGGCCCGGTTGTCGCCGGGCACCTGCGCCAGGGTCGTGCGGGCTTCGTCGTAGTCCGATGTCTGCGCCAGGCCGAGCGCTTTGATGATCAGGGCCTCACCGCCATTGGCCTCGACCCGGACCAGTCGTTCGAGCGCCTCGTTGGCGTAGAGGACCGCCGTCTTGCCGTCGCCGGAGTGCATCGCGATCCCTGCCGCAGCGATGTACGGGAACGGCGCCTGGCCCTGGATCTCGGCCTGGGCGACCAGGGTCTCGCTCGTGCGGGCAGAGTTGGGATCCCCCATCGCGACCTGCGAACGGCCGAGCACCGTCAGCGACTGGGTGAGTCCGAAACCGTCGCCGAGCTTCTTGAACGTGATGCGTGCCTGTTCGGCCAGCGCTGCCGCGGCATCGACGTTGCCGCTCCACATCCGGATCGATGCCAGCAGGGAGACCATCATCGCCTCGGCCCACTCATCGCCGCGCTCTCTGGCTTCGGAGCGGACCAGGGTGGCGAGGTCTTCGGCGGCCTGGAAGCGCCGGTTGTAGAACTCGACGAACGCCAGCAGGCCGAACGCCCAGCCGACACCGGCTCGGTCGCCGAGCTCGTTCAACGTGTCGGCAGCGCGACGCAGGTGGTCCTCGGCGACCACGATGTCGCCGGTGAGGAACGCCATCCAGGCGCGGTGCTGTTCGATGTAACCGAGCCCGCGCCGATCGGCGAGCTCGGTGTAGATGCCGGCGGCCTCACCGAACAACCACTCGGCGTCGGTGAGCGAGCCGCCGAACAGCTCGAGGAAGCCGCGCAGGCGCAACGTCTCGGCCAACTGCGGGCGATCGTCGAGCGTGCGGAACAGGTCGATCGCCTCGCCGAGTTGGGTCCGGGCGAGGGGCAGGTCGCCGGCGGCCTGGCTGATCAACCCGCGCGCACGCAACGCACCGGCCTCGGTGGGTATGTCGCCGTCGGCCAGCGCCTCGGCGAGGATCGACTCGGCCTCCGGACGGGCCCGGTCCAGCTGACGCAGCTCGATGAACGCGCCGACCCGGCGCAGCCGAAGCCGAGCGCGGATCGCGCGACACGACGCGGGAAGGGCGCCCGACTCGAACAGCTCGAGGGCGCGGTTGGTGTAGCGCACGATCTGGCGCAGGTTGCCCTGATCGGTGGCGCGCACGGTGGCCAGCTCCAGTTCGGCCACCGCTTGCTCGGCGATGTCGGCCGGCACGCCACCGACGGTGCCGAGCTCGTGGACGATCTCGGCTGCCGAGGCGAGGTGGTGGGCGATGTCGTCGGCGAACGCCTTCTGGGAGTACATCGCCTTGGCGATGCCGATGTGGCGCAGCGCGCGCACCGCCTTGGTGATCGTGTTGTACGCCACCTCGCGCACGGAGTCGCTCTTGAACGTCCAGCGCTTGCTGTCGATCTGCAGCAGCCCGGCGTCTTCGACGGCCTCGAGCAGTGAATCGTCGAAGCGCTGGCCCATCTCGTTGGCGAAGCGCTCCAGGCTGCTGACCTGACCGGACGGCCCGAGCACCGCTGCGTTGTCGATGAGCGCGCGCATGTCGGGGGTGAGCTGATCGAGCCGAGCGGCGATGACGGCACGCAGCGAATCGGGCAACGCGGTGAGGTCGCCGCCCTCGGCGACCAACACCGCCAGCTCTTCGAGGAACAGCGGGTTGCCGCCTGAGCGTTCGTAGATGGTGGCGATCGTGGCGTCGTCGACGTCGGGTCCGACGATGGCTCGGCACAGCTGCGCAGCGGACACGGGTCCGAGCGGTTCGAGCGGGAGACGCACCACCGCGGCACGGGTGGTGAGCGGCGGCCAGACGAGATCCGGATCGGGCCGGTTCGTGGTGATCAGCATGAACGGCGTGCGCGCGAGCGCGATGAGGAGATGTTCGCAGAGCGCCAGCACGGCGACATCGGCCCAGTGCACGTCGGTGATCGACAGCACGACCGGCCCCTCGCGCAGCCGTCGTTCCAGCACCATCGTCACTGCGCGCGCGATGGCGTCACGAGCTGCTTGCGGATCCAGCTCGTCGAGCTTGGAGGGATAGCCGAGCAGGTGCTGGAAGGCTTCGGCGAGCTGCCGCAGCGCGGCTTCGTCGTCGCCGCCGAACATCTTGCGGCCCTGCTGGACCGCAACCGTGCGCACAGCATCCGGGGCGGCGGTGGGATCGAGGTCGAGCCGGTCGAGCAGGGCATCGGCGATCGGCCACCACACGTTCGATTCGCCGTAGGGGACGGCTGAGCCCTCCAGGACCAGCGCCGGTTGCCGGGTGCGCACGGCCTCCAGCAACTCGTCGACGTGGCGGCTGTTGCCGACGCCACCCTCACCGTCGACTGCGATCAGCGCTGCTTGGGAGTTGGCCACCGTGAAGTCGACCGTGGCCAGGGCGAGTGCCAGCTCCGTCGAGCGGCCCATGATCGCAACGTCGCGACGGCGATGCCGTTCGCCCGGCTGGGTGACCGCGACCTTGGCCAGCCATGCCGGGACCGGGGCCTCGCGGCCCTTCGCCGACAGATCGCCGAGGGGTTCGTAGTCGATGCTGGCTTCGGTGAGCCCGTGGGTGATCTCACCGACGAGCACGCCGCCGGGCGAGGCGAGCGTCTGCAGGCGCGATGCGGTGTTGACGACATCGCCCATCGCGGTGTGGTCGGTGCCGGCGACGGTGCCGACCAGCGCGACGCCGGTGTTGATCCCGATCCGCATCCGCAGCATCTCGCCGGCATGCGAGGCGTCGCCGGGCGTGAAGAACGTCGACACGGTGTCCTGCATGCGCAACGCGGCCCGGACCGCTCGCTCGGCGTCGTCCTCGTGAGCGACCGGGACGCCGAACAGCGCGACGATGCCGTCGCCGACGATCTTGTCGACGGTGCCCCCGAACGTGGTGATGTCCTCCACCAGCTGCTGGAAGCAGGAGTCGATCAGCCGCTTGACCTGCTCAGGGTCGCGCTGTTCGGACATCGCGGTGAAGCCGACGAGGTCGGCGAACAGCACCGTGAGCACCCGCCGTTCCTCGACCGTCGCCGCGTTCAGGGCGAAGCCACAGGTCGGGCAGAACCGTGATCCGGCCGGCACGGGGTTGGCGCACGACGGACACGGACTCATAGGTCGGGATCGTACGGCATGGGTGTCGAACCGGACGAGCGGTTTCGTATTCACAGGCGCCGATTCACCCGTGCGGATGGCATTGTGACCGATCACACACGCGACCGCTCCGACCTGCGGTGGAACGTCAGTCATCCTCAGGGCGGACGGCGTCGAAAGGGTCGTATCGCTAGCGTGACCGCGTGCATCGGTTCCCACCCAGACTGTGGCTGCAGCGCCATCGTCTGGCTGCCGATGCCCTTGTGGCGGGCATCCTCACGTTTCTGGCGGTCGGCGCCCATTGGAACGCTCCGATACCCGCCCATGGTCATCCACCGAATGCGATCGGCACGGTGCTCGTCTGCCTCACCGCGCTGCCGATCGCCTTCCGGCGTCGCGCACCGATCGCTGTCCTGGTCGCCGTGTGCGTTCCCCAGTTCGCCGTCGATGCGATCGGCTTCCCGAACTTCGGCTGGCTGGGCCTGATGATCGCGCTCTACACGATGGCCTCGCACACCAGTGGCCCAGAGCGCACCATCGCCGCCGAGGTGTTCGCCGTGAGCGCGCTGACCCTGCTGATCGCCGGGCTGGTGCTGCGCCACATCGACCTCGGCGACTTCGTCTCGTCGATCGTGTTCCTCGTCGGCGCGTTCGTCCTCGGCGACAACATCCAGCGCCGTCGGCTCAACGTCGCCGAACTGGCCCAGCGTGCCGAACGCTCCGAACGCGAGCGTGAGCTGATCGCCCAGCAGCGCGCTCAGGAAGAGCGCTCGCGCATCGCCCGCGAGCTGCACGACGTCGTCGCCCACTCGGTGAGCCTGATGATCATCCAGGCCGGCGCAGCCCGCCGCTCCATCGCCACCGCCCCTGCCCAGGCCGAAGACACCCTGCGCACCCTCGAGAGCACCGGTCGTCAGGCGATGGACGAGCTCCGTCGGGTGCTCGGCGTGCTGCGCACCCAATCCCCCGACGGCGGCGAGCTCAGCCCGCAGCCGTCGCTCGGCGACGTGCGCGACCTCGTCACCGGTGACC
This sequence comes from Ilumatobacteraceae bacterium, assembly GCA_025463425.1. Lineage (GTDB taxonomy): Bacteria > Actinomycetota > Acidimicrobiia > Acidimicrobiales > Ilumatobacteraceae > WLMZ01. The sequence goes on from JAOBWQ010000198.1 coordinate 5,361, forward strand.
CGACCCTGCCGATCGAGCTGACCGAGGTCGGCGAGGCGCCCAGCGACGTCCCATCGAGCGTCGGCTTGTCGCTCTACCGGGTCGTGCAGGAGGCGCTCACCAACGTGCGCAAGCATGCCGGTCAGGTGCGCACGGTGTCGGTCAAGCTGACCTACTCGCCCGATCGGGTCGAGGTCCTCGTCGCCGACGACGGACGGGGCGCCAGTGTGGCGTTGAACCAGGACGGTCACGGGCTCGTCGGCATGCGCGAGCGGATGGCGCTGTGTGGAGGCACGGTCACGGCCGGCCCGCGTCAAGGTGGCGGTTGGCAGGTGCGCGCCAGCGCACCACTGAACGGGCTCGATCGGCCGGAGGTCGGACCACCGCCCGCCGATGTCCCGGCGCTCAGCGTGCCCGCGTGATCCGGGTGCTGCCATGATCCGGGTGCTGATCGTCGACGACCAGGCGATGGTACGTGCCGGGTTCCGGATGATCGTCGAGGCCGAGCCGGACATCACCGTGGTCGGTGAGGCGGCCGACGGCATCGAGGCGCTCGAGCTCGCGGCCCGGAGCGCTCCCGACGTCGTGCTGATGGACGTGCGCATGCCACGGATGGACGGCATCGAGGCCGCCGGCCAGCTGCTCGCCGGCCGCGACGCCGACAACGCCAGCGGCATTCCACGGGTGCTGATGCTGACCACGTTCGACCTCGATGACTACGTGTACTCCGCGCTGCGCGCCGGCGTGAGCGGGTTCATGCTCAAAGACGCCCCGGCGGAGCAGCTGGTCGAGGCCATCCGCGTCATCGCCGCCGGCGACGCGCTGCTGGCACCGTCGGTCACCCGGCGGTTGATCGAGGACTTCAGCCGGCGGCCCGCTCGGGAGGTGCCGACGCCGGCGCCTGGGCTCGACCAGCTCACCGATCGCGAGCACGAGGTGCTCCGCTTGGTGGCAAAGGGGATGTCGAACTCGGAGATCGCCGATCAGCTCTACCTCGGTGAGGCCACGATCAAGACCCACGTCGGACGGATGCTGATGAAGCTCAGCCTCCGCGACCGGGTCCAAGCGGTGGTCCTGGCCTACGAGAGCGGCCTGATCACGCCCGGCGACCAGACCGTCATCTGACCTGCCGGCACCGGTTCCGCCGGGGGGTGGAGACCAGGCGCGGCCAATCCACCGAAATGGGGAGGCAACGTCGCGCACCCCTCGGGTAGAACGGTCAGCATGACTGAAGCTCCCACGCAAACCCTCCCGTCCCCCGGCGCGGACTCGGCCGCGGCCGCCGGCGCGATCGATGCCACCAAGGTCTACGGCACGGGCGACAGTGAGGTGCGGGCCCTCGACGGCGTCACTGTCTCGTTCGAGTCCGGCAGGTTCACGGCGATCATGGGTCCCTCCGGGTCCGGCAAATCCACGCTCATGCACTCCCTCGCCGGCCTCGACGGGCTCACCTCGGGAGCGGTCTACATCGGCACCACCTACCTCGCCTCGCTGAAGGACAAGGAGCTCACCGAGCTGCGCCGCGAGAAGGTCGGCTTCATCTTCCAGGCCTACAACCTCATCCCCACCCTGTCGGCCGAAGAGAACATCCGTCTGCCGTTGCTGCTCGGCGGCTCCAAGGGCGACGAAGCCTGGATCACCCGGGTCATCGACACCGTCGGGCTCAGGGACCGCCTCAAGCACCGCCCGAGCGAGCTGTCCGGCGGTCAGCAGCAGCGCGTGGCCGTCGCGCGTGCGCTGGCCAGCAAGCCGACGATCATCTTCGCCGACGAGCCGACCGGCAACCTCGACAGCCGCACGGGTGCCGAGATCCTCGACTTCATGCGCCGCGCCGTCAACGAGCTCGGCCAGACCATCGTCATGGTCACCCACGACCCCGTCGCGGCCAGCTACGCCGACCGGGTCATCTTCCTCGCCGACGGCAAGATCGTCGACGAGATGGCGGAGCCCACC
>JAOBWQ010000411.1 GCA_025463425.1 Ilumatobacteraceae bacterium
CCGGAGTGATCGACGATGTACTGGATCTCCTCGGCGACGAGGCGGAAGTTGATCGGCACGAGCACGCGACCGGATCCGCTGACGCCGAAGAACGCCGTGAGCAGTCGAGCGGAGTTGTGGCTGACCATTGCGACCCGCTCGCCTTGCGCGATGCCGAGCGCGTCGAGGCCGGCCGACAGCGCCCGGGACCGGCGCGCCATCTCGCCGTAGGTGATCGAGCCCCACGACTGCGCCGGTTGGTCCGGCTCGTCGATCACACCGATCCTGTCCGGATAGACCTGCTCGGCACGACGCAGGAAGTCGTTGACCGTGAGCGCAACCTTCACTCTGTTCCCCCTCGACTCGCGTGCCGAACCGGCACGGCTGGCCTCTCGGCGGCCAAGACTACGCGCCGGAACTCAGCCGACGACCGTTGCAGTCAGGGTGCAGATTGCTCAGGGCACGAGGATCCGGCGTACGGCCTGGATCTTGCTCGCCGCGGGGATCGGCCCGATCTTCACCGGCAGCGCCGAGCTGGCTGCCTGGATCCAGTGCGTGGCGTCGATGACGATGCCGACGTGGCCGATCACGGTCGGGCTGGAGGAGGAGAACTGGAAGATCAGATCGCCCGGCAGCAGTGCTTGGGTGGTCCAGTCGACGGCGGTTCCCTTGGTCGACTGCAGCAGGCTCTGGTGGGGCAGCGTGATGCCGATCTGCTGGTATGCCGCGGTCACGAGGCCGGAGCAGTCGTAGGTGTCCGGCCCGGCGGTGTTGAACACGTACGGCTTGCCGACCTGGGCCTGCAGGAAGGCGATCAGGGTGTTGATCTTGGCCTGGTAGGCGGCCGTCGACGGATCGGTGCCGGTGCCGGCATCGCCGGTGGCGGCCGGGTCGGCGGCATCGCCGGTGACGGTGACGGTCTGGACGGTCGGAAGGGCCGGTGCGGCCGGGATCGGCAACGTCGCGGCGGGCACGCTGAGCTGCCGACCGGGCAGGATCGCGCTGCTGACGATGAGGTCGTTGGCCGCCAGGAGCGCCTTGAGGGTCACGCCGTTCTTGGCGGCGATGCCGACGAGGTAGTCGCCGGCGACGACGGTGTACGTGCTTGCGGCGGGCGTCGGGGCCGGTGTCGCCGCGGGCGTGGACGCTGGTGCGGCCGTGGGTGCGGCGGCCGGTGCCGCCTCGGTGGTGGGCGCCGGAGCTGCGGGCAGCGTGCCGCCGGTGGGAACCTTGAGGGTCAGCCCGGGGTAGATCAGGCTGGACGAGCTGAGCTTGTTCGTCCATTGCAGGCCGTTGAGCGACACGCCGAGCTTGGCGGCGATCCCGGCCAGGTAGTCGCCGGCGACCACGACGTAGCGAGCCGGCGCGGCGGTCGATGCCGCAGCGGGAGTCGCGGCCTGGGCCTGCACGGGAAGGCTGCCGCCTTCGGGCACGACCAGTTGCTGACCGGGCAGGATCACCGACGAGACGGTGAACTGGTTGACGGCGAGGAGGTCGGGCAGGGTGACGCCGAGCTTTTTGGCGATCCCGGCCAGGAAGTCGCCATCGGCCACGGTGTAGCGCAGCGGCGACGGCATCGCGCTCGGTGCATCCCCCGCGGCGGCCGCCGAAGCGGCGGGGAGTGCGATGAGGCCGAGCGTGATCGTCGAGAGGATCGCCGCCGTCGTGGCCAAGCGTGAGGCCGTCCGGGTCCGGTTCATGTGAAAGTGATCGGCCGTTCTGGGGAGAACTTTACGATTTCCAGACGATCATTCGGGTCCGACGGTGCCCCGCTGCTGGTGAGGGGCGTCGATCTGGGCCTCTGGCATGGCGCCAACGCGGCCGAGCAGCCGCTCGATCCGCCGGTCCCATTGCCCGCTCGACTCGACCAGCCAGGCCACGACCGCCGTGAGTCGCTCGGGCGTGGCGACGTAGCGAACCTCACGCCCGACGCGCTCGGAGCTGGCCAGACCCGAGGCGGCGAGGGCCTGGAGGTGCTTGACCACCGCTTGGCGACTCAGCGCCCGGTCGGCGGCCAGCACCGTTGCCGTCTGTGGACCGTCGTGCAGGAGGCGGGTGAACAGCGCGCGCCGGGTCGGGTCGGCGAGCGCACCGAAGAGGTCGTCGAGGACCGTGCTCGTGGGGGACGGTGCCCGGTTCACCGCACGAGCGCGGCGACGACGGTGCAGGCCCAAAGCGCTCCGACGCGCACCTCCCAACGGAGCTGCGCCTCAGCGGCAGCGGCATCTGCGGAGCCTGCCGACATGGTCGCTGTCGACGTCTCGGCCAGTGTCTCGGTGATCTCCAGCCGACTCCCGCCACCGGCCTGCTCGACGACCTCGAGCTCGACGCGCGACGCGCCGCCGTCGGCCTCCCACCACGTGAACCCGAGGGCGCGACCGGGAGCGACCCGATCGACGTGGACGAACCGGGTGATGCCGTCGTCGACCACGACCCCTGCGGCACCGGGTTCGAGTCCGTCGGGGGAGATGTCGAACCGGACGTCGTCGCCGAGCCACTCGCCCAGGCGGGCGGGGTCCGCGACCAGCGCCCACAACGAATCGACGGAGATCTCGAGCTCGACGGTGCGGTGCAGCGACACGGGTTCCATGGGCCGACTCTAGCGATCGAGCACCAATGCGCAACGGATGAGTTGCACATCATCGCTCCACTCGGTAGGTTCACCTGCAACCAATCAGTTGCAGGTGACGCGTTCGACCTGCGGTCAGGAGCCATCGTGTTGATCCCCACCGTCATCGAGTCGACCAATCGCGGCGAGCGCGCGTACGACATCTACTCGCGGCTGCTCGCCAACCGGATCGTGTTCCTCGGCACCGCGATCGATGATCACGTCGCCAACCTGGTCGTCGCCCAACTCCTGCACCTGGAGTCCGAATCGACCGAGCAGGACATCTCGCTGTACATCAACTCGCCGGGCGGCGACATGACCGCGTTGTTCGCGATCCACGACACGATGCAGTTCGTCGCGCCCGACGTGTC
>JAOBWQ010000253.1 GCA_025463425.1 Ilumatobacteraceae bacterium
CGACGATCGTGGATCAGGCCGCGCACGTACTCGTCGAGCTCCTCCTGAGCACGCTTGATGATCGGCAGGTCCTCGACGAAGTTGTCGTTGAAGATGCGCAGCACGTCTTCGGCGAGCCGGCTGAACAACTGCCAGTCGGTCTTCGGCGCACCGAGGAGCTCGCAGATGATCGGGATCGGATACGGCTCGCAGATGTCGATCGCGATGTCGGCTCGTCCCGATGCCGCGACGGGATCGACCAGACCGTTGATGACCTCGCGCATGAGCGGCCGGAGACGGTCGGCGGCGCGTGGTGAGAAGGCCGGCGCGACGAGGCGTCGGAGCCGGGTGTGAACGTCGCCTTCGGCGCTGAGGATGCTCACCTTCTGACGGGCGAGGAACTCCTCGTCGGTGACACCCGCGAGCTCGGGGATGATCGACGCCGCGTTGTGCCAACGCCGGTCGCGGAGGATCGCGGCCACGTCTTCGTGGCGGAGGATCGTGTAACCGAACGGGTTGCGCGCGATCCAGCTCGTGGCGGCGATGTCGAGCATCACCGACTGCGCGTCCTCGAACGGGATGTCGAGGAGATCGAGCGTTGGCAGATCGAGCTCGTGCACGGAGGTTGTCATGGCGTGAAGGTACCCGAGCGAACAGCGGGTGCTGTGTAATGTGCGCGCCGTGAACACGACGATGCTGTCCGTGCAAACCAGCGAGATCCCGGCGATCTCGCGAACGCTCGCCCGGGCCTTCGCCGATGATCCGGTGTTCGAGGTGCTGTTCGGTGGCGCCGTGCCCGAGGTTCCGGCGACGCGTTTCTTCACCATCATGGCTCGGGCCCAGTTCGACCACGGCCTCGTCTTCCGCACGCCCGGCAACGAAGCGGCTGCGATCTGGGCCCCGCCGGGGAAGTGGAAGCTGCCCGTCAGTCAGATCGTGAAGAACGCTCCCGGCTTCGTGCGCGTCTTCGGCCACCGGATGATCTCGAACCTCGGACTGCTGAACCGGCTGGAGAAGGCGCATCCCCAGGAACCGCATTACTACCTGGAGTTCATCGGGACCGATCCGGCGTTCCAGGGCAAAGGCATGGGCACCCAGCTGATGCAGCCGATGATCGATCGCTGCGACCAGGAGGGCATCGGTGCCTACCTCGAGTCGTCGAAGGAGGCCAACCTCGCCTTCTACGGACGGTTCGGCTTCGAGGTCACACGTGTGCTGACCCACAAGGCGGCTCGCGGCGGATCCGGTCCGCAACAATGGCTGATGTGGCGCAACCCGCGCTGATGAGGTGGCTGCCGCTGGTGCTGTCTCGCTGAGACCTCAGGCGCCGGCAGCGAGCAGAAGCGTCAACGGATCCGCGACGGGCAACGACAGCGCCTCGGCCACCGGTGCGTTGGTGACCTGACCGGCGACGGTGTTCACCCCGAACGCCAAGGACGGATCGCGTCGGGCGGCACCGGCCGCGCCGTGCACGGCGACCTCAAGCTGGTACGGCAGGGTCGCGTTGGTCAGTGCGTAGGTGCTCGTGTGCGGTACGGCGCCCGGCATGTTGCCGACGCCGTAGTGCAGCACGCCGTGCAGGGTGTAGACGGGGTCGGTGTGGGTGGTCTCGTGGATCGTCTCGATGCAGCCGCCCTGGTCGATCGCGACGTCGACGATCACCGCGCCGGGCTTCATCGACCGCACCATGTCCTCACTGACCACCACCGGCGCGCGGCCGCCGGCGACCAGCACTGCGCCGATGACGAGGTCGGCGTCGGCGATGTTCCGCTCGATCGCGCCGCGGTTGGACGCGAGGGTGACGATGCGCCCCTTCTGGATCTGGTCGACCCAGCGCAACCGGTCGAGGTTCTTGTCGAACAGCACGACCTCTGCCTCCATGCCCGCGGCGATCCACGCCGAGTTCCAGCCGACGGTGCCGGCACCGAGCACGACCACCTTCGCCGGGCGCACACCGGGCGCGCCGCCCATCAGCACGCCGCGACCACCGTTGTGGCGTTCGAGGTAGTGCGCACCCATCTGCGGGGCGAGTCGGCCTGCGACCTCGCTCATCGGCGCCAGCAACGGGAGCGCGCCGCCCTCGGTCTGCACGGTCTCGTAGGCGATGCCGGTGGTACCGGCGGCGAGAAGCGCCTTGGCGACCTCCGGGTACGCAGCAAGGTGCAGGTAAGTGAACAGGGTGAGGTCGGCACGAAGGAAGCCGAACTCTTCCGCCTTGGGCTCTTTGACCTTGACCACCATGTCCTGCGACCACGCATCGGCCGCGGTCGGCACGATCGTCGCGCCCGCCGCGACGTAGTCGCTGTCGGAGATGCTGGCACCTTCGCCGGCATGGGTCTCGACGAACACGTCGATCCCGTGCCGTTCGAACTCGCGCACCCCGTCGGGGGTCATCGCGACACGATGCTCTGCGGTCTTGATCTCCTTCGGCACACCCACGGAACGGATGGACCCGGCGCGGCCGGACGTGGAATCGCTCATCCGCCCATAGTGCCATGCGCGAGGAACCCGCCGTTCCCGCCGCGGGTCGCGCTTCCTGCGTGACGCGGGCGTCACATGGCGCCGCAGCGGCGACATGTGATGCCCGCGAGGTCACGACGCAATGAGGGCGACTGCCTCGCGGAGTCGGGCGATCACCCAGTCGGGTCGGTCGCGGATGTCGTTGTAGGTGAACGTGATCACGCGGAACCCGCGCAGGGTCAGCTCCGTCCGACGTTGTTCGTCGCGTTGCAGTTGCAGTCGGGAGGAGTGCGTTCCGTGCCCAGCGACCTCGACCACCAGACCGCCCGGAAAGAACGCGTCAACTCGTGCGACGGTTCGCCCGTCGCTTCGAAAGGTCTTCTGCAGATCCGGGCGGACGAGACCGCCGCGACGAACGATCGCGAGGAACCAACGCTCGAGCCGGCTCTCGCCGCCGGTGTCGACCATTGCGTCCAGCAACAGACGGCCGCCGTTGATCCCCTGCCGGTGTCGCTCGACGACGCGCGTACGCAACCGTTGCTCGCTGACGAGTCGGAGCCTGAGTGCTGAATCGATCGCGTTCTCGATCTCGATGGTCGTGAAGTCGAACAGTGGTGCATGGAGGATCAGCCGCTCGGCACTGAGGCACCGGATGCCGTCGACGACGCTCGAATCCAGGCCCCCGAGTGGAAGACGAGTCGAGACCAGTCGGTGAGGCGTCCGCAGCCCACGGTGCGAGCGGTGCACCAGGATCTCGATGTCGTCACCGGTGAAGCCGTCGAGCCCGCGGAGTCGGGCGGCCGTCCGCCCGCCGAGGTATCCCGCTCCGGCGGCGTCGGTTGCCGCCGCCCAGGCAGAACGGTGCCACGACGGAGGTGATCCGACGATGCCGAACGAACGCGGGCCGAGCCGTTCCAGCACCTGTCGTCGGGTCCACTTCTCGCGCAGACTGCGGTCGACTCCCATTTCGTCGAGTTGTCGGATGCTCACGGCGCCGAATTGGGTCGACGCGACCTCGGTCACACATCTGTACCGGGTGTCCATCGCGCCAACGTGACAGAAGGGTGTCGCCCGCAGGGCTGGGCGGACGCGGGCATCACATGTCACCGCAGCGGCGACATGTGATGCCCGCGACGGGCGCTGCCTGCGTCGAGGGCCTGAGCGGGCGGGACTAAGTTTCGGCGGCATGAAGGCCTTCAAGAATTTCGTCAACGGTGCGTATGTGGAAGCGGTCGACGGGCGGACGTCGGCTGTGATCGACCCGACGACCGGGCAGCAGTACGCGACAGCGGCGCTGTCCGGTCCGGCAGATGTCGACGCGGCGATGTCGGCTGCGGCTGCGGCCTTCGAAGGGTGGCGCGACTCGACACCGTCGGAGCGGTCTCTCGCGTTGATCCGCATCGCCGACGCAGTCGAGGCGCGTGCGGAGGAGCTCATCGCGATGGAGGTGGAGAACACGGGCAAGCCGATCGCCTTGACCCGCAGCGAGGAGATCCCACCGATGGTCGATCAGATCCGGTTCTTCGCCACGGCGGCACGACACCTCGAGGGCAAGGCGGCGGCCGAGTACATGCGCGGGATGACCAGCTTCGTGCGCCGCGAGCCGATCGGCGTCTGCGCGCAGGTGGCGCCGTGGAACTACCCGATGATGATGGCGGTGTGGAAGTTCGCGCCCGCCCTGGCCGCCGGCAACACCGTGGTGCTCAAGCCGAGCGACACGACGCCGGCGACCGCCGGGCTGCTGGCCGAAATCGCATCGGAGTTCCTCCCCGAGGGGGTGTTCAACGTGATCTGCGGCGACCGCGACACGGGACGCGCGATGGTGGTGCACGACACCCCGTCGATGGTCAGCATCACCGGGTCGGTCCGGGCCGGGATGGAGGTGGCCGAGGCCGCGTCGCACAGCCTGAAGCGATTGCATCTGGAACTGGGTGGCAAGGCGCCGGTGGTGGTCTTCGACGACGCCGACATCGCCGCGGCGGCCGAGGGCATCGCCACGGCGGGCTTCTTCAACGCCGGTCAGGACTGCACGGCTGCCACCCGTGTCATCGTCGCCCCACGGATCTACTCGGACTTCGTCGCCGCACTCGCCGATACCGCGGCCGGGCTGAAGACGGGCATGCCCGACGACGAGGACGTGCTGTACGGACCGGTCAACAACGCCAACCAGCTTGCTCGCGTCAGCGGGTTCCTCGATCGCGTGCCCGACCACGCGACCGTCTCGAACGGGGGCCATCGGCAGGGCGACACCGGGTACTTCTACGAACCGACGGTCGTGTCCGGCCTGCGCCAGGACGACGAGATGGTCCAGAACGAGGTCTTCGGACCCGTCATCACCGTGCAGAAGTTCGCCGACGAGGACGAAGCCGTCCGCTGGGCGAACGGCGTTGAGTACGGGCTCGCGTCGTCCGTGTGGACCAAGGACTTCGGGCGGGCGATGCGGATGTCGAAGCGGCTCGACTTCGGTTGCGTGTGGATCAACACCCACATCCCGCTCGTGGCCGAGATGCCGCACGGCGGCTACAAGAAGAGTGGCTACGGCAAGGACCTCTCCGCATACGCGCTCGACGATTACACCCGCATCAAGCACGTGATGGCCAACCTCGAGAGCTGACTCAATTGAGGATGTTGACTGCCCGTGCGCCGACGACCACGATCGTCGCCAGCGAGGCGAGCGACTGCGTCGCCATCACGATCTTGGCGCGCCGGGTGAGCGGCAGTGCGTCCGTCGGGCTGAACGCCACCGAGTTGGTGAGCGACACGTACAGGTAGTCGAGGAAACGCGGCGTCCACGGACCATCCGTGGATCCTGCGCTGCCCATCTGGGGGAACAGGAAATCCGGCGCCGGGTGGTTCGGGCTGCAACGCGCGATCGGGCCACCGCGGTCGAGCTCCCAGTACAGCAGCCCGAACGAGATCACACCGGTCGACCACACCGTGGCAGCCGAGTAGATCAGTGCGCGTCCGTTGACCATCTGCCCGGTCTTCAGCAACGTGTGGAGCACGAACCAGAGGATGATCACGTTCGCCGCGATCAGCACGCCGATCAACGTCAACGCGATGTGGCGCACGTCCTTGGACTCGGAGTCCAACGTCGACGGCCCGACGATCAGCAGGGTCAACAGGATCGCGGCCTCGATCGCCGGGATCAGCCACGTCGGTCCGAGCGTGATCCGCTCCGGCAGGAGCAGTTGGCAGACGACGACCACCACCATCGAGATGACCGCCGGCCACCGTGTCTCGCCCGGAGAGACGAAGCCCCAGGCCGGATCGTGGGGGCGGTCGGGCACGTCGGCGATGTGCGGGTCGAGCGCCTCGGGTGGCTCGTCGGCGTGCTCGCGTGGATCGTCGCTCATCGGGAGGCGAACGCGTTCCAGGCGTCGGTGAACACCGTGACGAGCGTGTCGCCGATGAACCGCAGCTCATCTGCCGTGCACGTCAGCGGAGGGGACAGGACCACCACCGGGTCGGCGCGGTCGTCCGCACGGCAGAACAAGCCGGCCTTGTAGAGCGCGGGGGAGAGCACGCCGCGCAGCAGCCAGTCGCACTCCTCGTCCGTGAACGTGGTGCGGTTGGCCTTGTCCTTCACCAGTTCGGCGACCCGGAAGTACCCGCATCCGCGGACCTCGCCGACGATCGGCAGCTCGCCCACGCGGGCCATGACCTCGTCGAACACGGCCTCGTTGCGACGCACGTTGCCGAGCACGTCCTCGCGATCCATCAGATCGATGTTGGCCAACGCGACGGCGCAGCTGACGGGGTGGCCGCCGAAGGTGAGCCCGTGCAGGAACACGCGTCCGTCCTCGAGGAACGGGGCGGCGAGACGGTCGCTGACGATCACGCCACCGAGGGGCGCGTAGCCGCTCGTCACGCCCTTGGCGAACACGATCATGTCGGGGACGTAGTCGAAGCGCTCGCACCCGAACCAGTGACCGAGCCGTCCGAACGCGCAGATCACCTCATCGCTGACGAGCAGCACGCCGTACCGGTCGCAGATCTCACGTACCCGCTGCCAGTACCCCGGCGGTGGCACGAGCGCGCCGCCAGTGTTCTGCACCGGTTCGAGGATCACGCAGGCCACGGTGTCGGGCCCCTCCATCACGATCCGTGCCTCGATGTCGTCCGCACAAGCGAGCGTGCAGCTTCCGGCGCGGGCGCACATCCCGCACCGGTACTGGTTGGTGTTGGCGACCTTGATCGCGCCGGGCAGGAGCGGCTCCCACGGGTTCTTGATCGAGGGCACGCCGGTGATCGAGAGCGCGCCCAACGTCGTGCCGTGATAGGCGTAGTGGCGGCTGATCACCTTGCGGCGCATCGGTTGCCCGATCGCCGCGAAGTACTGCACGGCGAGCTTCCACGCGCTCTCCACCGCCTCTCCACCGCCGGTGGTGAAGAACACGCGGTTCAGGTCGGCGGGGGCGAGGTTCGCCAGTCGCTCGGCGAGCCGGATGGCGGGCTCGTGGCCGAAGCTCCACAGCGGGAAGTACGCCAACGTCGCCGACTGCTGCGTCGCGGCCTCGGCCAGCTCTCTGCGGCCATGACCGACCTGCACGGTGAAGAGCCCGGACAACCCGTCGAGCAACCGGTGGCCGTTCTGGTCGTAGATGTAGTTGCCCTCACCGCGCACGATGATCGGCAGCGGTTCGCGCTGGAACGTGTCCATCTTCGTGAAGTGGCCCCAGAGGTGCCGTCTGGCAGCGTCCTGGATGTCGGAGGTCTGTCCGGGCTGCTCGATCAATGGGCACCCCACGCGTAGTTCTGCTTGATCATCGAGAGGTAGATGAACGTCTCGGTGGTGTTGACCCCCGGCACCGCGCGGATCCGGTTGGTCAGGTGCAACAGCGTTGCGTCGTCGGGGACGACGACCTCGCACATGATGTCGTAGGACCCGGCCGTGACGACGAGGTAGTCGATCTCGGGAAACGCCTCGAGGGTCGAAGCGATGCCATCGGTGGGGCCCTCGGCGCGCACACCGATCATCGCCATCCGTCGGTATCCGAGCACGAGCGGGTTGGTGACCGCGACGATCTGGATCACCCCGCCGTCGATCAGCCGTTGCACGCGCTGGCGCGCAGCGGCCTCGGACATGCCGATAGCCAGCCCGAGCTTGGTGTACGACACCCGCCCGTCGAGCTGCAGCTGCTCGATGATCGCGCTGTCGGTCTCGTCGACATTCGTACCCTTGCGGTCCATACAGCACGGATACTGCCTCTCCGCACTGCATCCGGCAAATGATTCCGTTGTTTCTGTGTGAACAAGCAACCGAATCCTTGCTGAGCCCTGACGGGTGTGCAACGCTTCGGGCGTCTGCAGCGAGGCAGACCGGCGGGAATCTGTCTCGCCGTGATGGTCGTACGTGGATCGAATCGAAGCGTCAGGGGAGGAGTGCGCCAGGCATGAGCGAAGTACGCGGGAGTGTCGAGCTCGTCGATGTCACCAAGCGGTTCGGCTCCATGGTCGCTGTCGACCGGCTCAACCTGGAGGTCCACGCCGGTGAGTTCTTGTCCCTGCTCGGTCCGAGCGGTTGCGGCAAGACCACCACGTTGCGCATGCTCGCCGGCTTCGATCAGCCCGATGAGGGCTACATCAAGATCAGCGGCGAGTTCGTCCAGGGCGTCCCGCCCTACAAGCGCGATGTCAACACGGTGTTCCAGCACTACGCGCTCTTCCCGCACATGTCCGTCTCCGAGAACGTGGCCTACGGCATGCGTCAGAAGCGGGTTCCGAAGAGCGAGATCGCCGGCCGCGTGGCCGAGGCGCTCGACATGGTCAAAATGAGCAAGCTCGCCGATCGTCGGCCGAAGCAGATGTCCGGCGGCCAGCAACAGCGTGTCGCAGTTGCCCGCGCCCTGGTCAACCGGCCGAGTGTGCTGCTGCTGGACGAGCCGCTCGGCGCTCTGGACCGCAAGCTCCGCGAGGAGATGCAGATCGAGCTCAAGCTGCTGCAGAGCCAGCTCGGCATCACCTTCGTGTTCGTCACTCACGACCAGGAAGAAGCCATGGGCATGAGCGACCGGATCGCGATCATGCTCGATGGTCACGTCGAGCAGCTGGCCGACCCGGAGAGCGTGTACGAGCGCCCGGCCTCCGCGTTCGTCGCCGGGTTCATCGGTCGCAACAACTTCTGGAAGGGCATCTCCACCGGCCACGGGGTGCAGGCCAGCGATGGCACGGTGTTCGTCTCCTCCAGCCCCGAAGAGCGCGTCGCCCAGGGCCAGGCGGCGCTCGCCGCGATCCGGCCGGAGTGCATCCAGCTGTCGGCCACCGATCCGGGCAGCACCACCAACGTCATTCCGGGCACGATCGCCGGCGTCTCCCACTACGGCGACGTCCTGCAGTACGTCGTGCGCACCGCCGAGCGCGACGTCATCTCGCTGTTGCCCCGCCAGGGCGCCCTGCGGCTTGCCCCGGGCGATCAGGTGTGGTGCCATTGGGAGGCCTCCGAGGTCTACCAGTTCTCCGC
>JAOBWQ010000264.1 GCA_025463425.1 Ilumatobacteraceae bacterium
GCTTCGGTGGGGTACCTTCCTCCCCCTGGTGCTCCACCGGCAGCGAGGAACCAAACGGGGTTCATTGCAGGTAGCAGTGCCGGTGGGCACTGCTACCTGCAACGTGCCACGGCCGTTCGTCGAATCCCAGAGCCGTTGCTTCGTGAAGGAGGTTCCCCGAATGTCCGAACCCGTGTTCAACCTCCGCACCGAGGCCCAGATGGGCATGGTGGTGGCGACGATCTCCGGCACCTTGAGCACCTGCGATCAGACCGATGCGCTGGCCGGCACCCTGGCGGACGTGCCACGCGGCTACAGCCTGGTCATCGAGCTCGATGCGATGACGACGCTGTCCGCCAGGAGCCTCAGCTGCCTGCGCAACCTTGCGCTCGCCGCCACCAGTGAAGGCATCCGCCTGATCCTGGTCAGCGAGTCGCTCGACGTCCGAGCCAACCTGGTGCTCGCCGATCTGGACTCGCTGGCACCGGTGCTGCACAACCTGGCCCAAGCCGGCCAGATCGTGGCAGCGGCCGCGTAGCACGAAGGATCCACCACTGGCGTCCGTCGTCACCCCGGCCAACGCGCCCCAACGGGCATCGGACCCGCGGATCGGCAACACTGTCGGCGTGTCATCCGCGAAGCCACACCAGAAGCGCGCGCTCCGACTCCGGACGCGGTTCACGCTCTTCCTCGGCCTCACCGCGTTCGTCACCTCCGCCGCGCTGACCGCGTTCACGTACACGACTGCGAGGAACTACTTCCTCGATCAGCGCTCCAGCTTGGCCCGCGCCCAGACGTACGCGAACGCGCGGGCTGCGCTCGCCTTGATCAGCAGTGGCCAGACCGACTACTCCAGCGTCGCGACCAGCGTTCGCACGGAGGAGAAGGGGTTCGCGATCCTCTTCGTCGACGACCAGGACTACCCGCAGCTCACCAGCCGGCAGAAGTCGGTGCTGCCGCCTGAACTGCTCAACGAGGTCACCAAGGAACACGTCAGCGGCCAGCAGCGGTTCGAGCTGGACGGCAAGCCGTACTTCGCTGTCGGCGTGAACATCCCGGCGATCAACGCCCAGTACTTCGAAGCGTTCCGGCTGACCGACACGGACACCATCATCAGGCGCGTCGGCACCGCGCTCGCGCTCGGCTCCGTCGCGATCACCCTGCTGGCTGCGGCACTCGGATGGTGGGCCAGCCGTCGGCTGCTGAAGCCGGTGAGCCGGGTCGCCGCTGCGGCGAGCGGCTTGGCGTCCGGCGGCCTGAACACCCGACTGGCCCCGGAGAGCGATCCCGAGCTGAACCGCCTCGCACAGTCGTTCAACGACATGGCCGACACGATGCAGGCCCGCATCGAGCGCGAGGCGCAGTTCGCGTCTGACGTCAGCCACGAGCTGCGCTCGCCGATCACCGCGCTCAGCGCCGCGGTCGAGGTGCTCGATGCGCGTCGCGTCGACCTGCCCGAACGCACCCAGCAGGCACTCGACGTGGTCGTCGACCAGGTCCGCCGGTTCGACCAGATGGTGCTCGACCTGCTCGAGCTGTCGCGCATCGACGCGGGCGTCACCGACATCCATCGCGAGGAGCTGGCCCTCGACGACGTCGTGGCCCGGATCGCCCAGCGATACGGGTTCGCCGACGTGCCCCTCGATGTCGGGCGTGGCACCCTGACCACCGTGTGGATCGACAAGCTGCGCCTCGAGCGGATCCTCGCCAACCTGCTCGACAACGCCAGGCAGCACGGCGGTGGCCCGACACGGATCTCGCTCGAACCCGGCAAGGGGCGCAGCGTCCTCCTGGCCGTCGAGGATGCGGGACCGGGAGTCGCCCGGGGCGAGCGTGTCCGCATCTTCGAGCGCTTCGCTCGCGGGACAGCTGCACGTCACCGGATCGGCACAGGGCTCGGACTGGCCCTGGTGACCGAACACGCCCACGCCCTCGGGGGCGAGTCCTGGGTGGAGGACCGCTCCGGTGGCGGGGCGCGTTTCGTGGTCCAGCTCCCGGTCGACCGTCCGAGCGGGGAGATCTGATGCACCGCCGCGTCGCCACGCTGCTGGCTGCCCTCGTGCTCCTGGCCGTCGCGTGTGGGGCGCCGAAGTCGGGCGGGTTCTCGGCGATCCCACTCGGCAACCTGCCCGATGGCCTGACGGCGACCACATCCACGACGACCACCACGACGACCACGACACTGCCGACGACCACATCGTCGACGATCGAGCTGATCGCGACGACCACCACGGTCGAGCCGATCCCCACCACCACCAACCCCACCGAGCAGGTCACGCTGTACTTCGTGGCCGACTCGGGCACGCAACTCGTCAGCGCGCCGCGCCCTGTGCTCAGCCCACCGGAGGTGTTGCGCGTGCTCGGCGAGCTCAAGGCAGGGCCCGATCCCGGCACCGGTGGCGGGCTGCGCACGGCCATCCCGAGCAACGCCACGTTGACCAAGAGCGACTTCCGCGGCGTGCTGACCATCGACCTCAACCCGGACTTCTTCACGAGCATGCCGAGTCCCGCCGACGAACGCCTGGCGGTGGCCCAGATCGTGCTGACACTCACCGGCATGCGCGGGATCAGTCAGGTCCGCTTCACGATGAACGACGAGCCGATCACCGTGCCGCTGGGCACCGGCGAACCGAGCACGCTCGGTCAGGTACTGGTCAAGGAGGACTACGAAGCGCTCCTCGGCAACTCTGCTCCACCGACCACCACGACGACGACCACGATCGCTCCACCGCCGCCGACCGACGTGTCCGGCGACCCTGCGTTGAGCACGCCTGCCACCGGGTGAAGCTCAGTAGCCGAGGCGTTGGATCCGGTCCGGACGGCGCTGCCAGTCCTTGTCGACCTTGACGAACAGCTCCAGGTAGGCACCCTCGGGCATCTGCGCGCGGGCCCGCTGGCCGACCTCTTTGAGCACGGCGCCGTGCTTGCCGATGACCATGCCCTTCTGGCTCTCGCGCTCGACGATGATCTCACAGCGAACCCGCGGCCAGTCCCACTCGCTGATCCGCGTCGCGATCGAATACGGCATCTCGTCCTCGAAGATGGCCAGCAACTGCTCGCGGACGAGCTCGGCGACCCATTCCTCCTCCGGGATGTCACTGACCGTGTCGATGGGGAAGTACATCGGGCCCTCGGGCATCAGCTCGGCGAGGTGGGCAAGCAGCTCGGGCACGCCCTCACCGGTCTTGGCCGACACCGGGAAGTAGGCAGAGGCCGCGAGCCCACTGGTGCGCACGAGCTGCTTGAGGACCTGCTGCTTCGATGCGGCATCGACCTTGTTGACGACGATGACTGCCTTGCCGGCGTCGATCCGGTCGGCCACCCATTGATCGCCCGAGCCGAACGGCATCGTCGCGTCGATGACGAGGCAGACGACATCGACGTCTTCGGCCGACTCGAGCGCAGTCGCGTTGACCCGCTTGCCGAGCGCGGTCACCGGCTTGTGCAGACCGGGCGTGTCGACGAAGACGAGTTGCGCGTCGGGCAGGTTGACGACGCCGCGCACCCGCTTACGGGTGGTCTGGGGCTTGTCGCTGACGATGCTGACCTTCTGTCCGCACACGGCATTGAGCAGCGTGCTCTTGCCGACGTTGGGTCGGCCGACGAAGGTGATGAAGCCGGAACGCATTGGCCCCAGGCTACGGCGTCACTCGTCGACCGGCCGACGGCCGGAACCCCTGCACTGAAGCGCGGTCAGACCTTCGAGTCGCGTCCGGCCCAGAACGGGGCGCGGAGCTCGCGCTTGAGGATCTTGCCGCTGCCGGTCTTGGGCAGCTCGTCGCTCCAGGTGATCGACCGGGGCACCTTGTAGCCGGCCAACTTCTCGCGGGCGTGGGCGTAGACGTCGTCATCGGTCAGCCCGGCTCCCTCGCGCTGGACGACGACGGCGTGGACGGTCTCGCCCCACTCCTCGCTCGGGATGCCGAAAACGGCGGCCTCGTAGATGTCGACGTGGGCCTCGAGCGCGGCCTCGATCTCTGCCGGGTAGATGTTCATCCCGCCGGAGATGATCATGTCCTTCTTGCGGTCACAGATGTAGACGAAGCCCTCGTCGTCGAGGTAAGCGATGTCACCGACCGTCTGATAGCCGTGCTTGGAGTCGGCCTCGAACTTGTCGTGCTGCTTGTAGTAGTCGGCGAACACGCTCGGGCTCTTCACGTACAGCTCGCCGGGATGGCCGGGGCCGGTGCCGATGACCTCGTTGCCGTCGTCGTCGAACAGCTTGATCTCCACCATCGGCGACGGCTGGCCGCACGACCCCGGCTTGCGCATCTGGTCTTCCGGGAGCAGCACGCAGTTCACGCCGAGCTCAGTGCTGCCGTACACCTCGAACAGCGACTCGGCCGGGAAGTCGGCGAGGTACATCTGCTTCAGCGCGAAGCTCCACGGGGCGGCGTTGGCGATCATCCTGCGCATCGACGACACGTCGTACTTCGCCTTCACCTCCGCCGGCAGTGCGCAGATCATCCGGATCGGCGTGGGCGCGCTGAAGGTGGACGTCACGCGGTGCTTGTCGACGAGGCGCAGCCAGTCCAGCGGATTGAACTTGCGCTGCAGCACGATGGTCTGCCCGAGGGCGGTGGCGACGCCCATGAACCCGCCCGGCCCCGAGTGGTACAGCGGACCGGTGGGCATGTAGATGTCGTCCGGCGAGTAGCCGATGTGGGCGACGAGCGCGCCGGCTTGGGCGACGCCGGAGTTGCCGCGCCGGAACGCGCCCTTGGGCTTGCCGGTGGTGCCGCTCGTGTAGATCATCGTCGAGCCGGCCTCTGTGGCGGCCGGGATCTCCGGCTCACCGGGGCTGGCCGCGTCCATCAGCGAATCGGCGCTGAGCATGCCCGCCGGCGCATCGCCGTCGAACACAAGGACCGTGCTCACCTGCGGGACCTCGGCGCGGATGCGGTCGAACATCGCCGCGAACTCTGCGTCGACATACACGATCGTGGCGTCGCAGTGATCGGTGACGTACGCGGCCTCCTCATCGCTGAGCCGGTAGTTGAGCGGCACTGCGGTGAGCCCGATCTTGCGTGCGGCACCGACCATCGTGACGACGCCGATCGAGTTCTGCCCGCACCAGATCACCTTGGTCTCGCCCGGACGGGCGCCGAGGTCGAGCAGCACGTTGGCGAGCCGATTGGTCCGCTGCTCCAACTCGGCGTAGGTGAGCGAGATGACGGTGCCGTCGGGTCGATCGTCGATGACGGCGATCTTGTCCGGCTGCAACTGCGCGTAGACGGTGAGGACATCGGGCATGCGGCCGTTCCTAGCACGCCACCCGACCCGCATCGCACCCAGAGAAACCCCTGCGAGAGCACCCGGAAGGTCGAGAAGACGGCGGATCCGCCTGATGCCGCCGCGCCCGTCCATCGATGCACGGTAGCCCGCGAAGTCCTGCCAGAATTGCGCCATGGCAGCACGCGTGATCGACGGCATCGACGAAGTCAAGGCACTGATCGGGGAGCACCTCGGCTACAGCGAGTGGTTCGCCGTCACCCAGGAGCGGGTCAACCTGTTCGCCGAGGCCACCGGCGACCACCCGTGGATCCACGTCGATGTCGAGCGAGCCAAGAAGGAGAGCCCGTTCGGCGGGCCGATCGCGCATGGTTACCTGACGCTCTCGCTCGGTCCGGTGCTGTACCCGCAGATCGTCGCCTTCAAAGGCTTCTCACTGGGCGTCAACTACGGCGCCAACAAGATCCGGTTCATGTCGCCGGTGCCCGTGGGCGCCAACTTGCGCCTCGGCGTGAAGTTGCTCGCGGTCGACGACATCGCCGGTGGCATCGCATCGACGATGGAGTTCACCTTCGAGGTCGAGGGCAATCCCAAGCCGGCCTGCGTCGCCGAGATCATCTTCCGCAGCTACGTCTGAGTTGGGCGAACGTCGAGTTGGTGTCGGGCGTCACACCCGGCCTAGCTTGCACGGATGGCACCACCCAGCGGCTGCAGCATCGGCGACGTCCACGAGGCCATCGCGGCCGCCCGGCCCGATGCGCTGTGCCTCGTCTTCCGTGACCGTCGGTTGACGTGGGCCGAGGTCACCGATCGCACCCGACGGCTCGCCAACCACCTGATCAGCAAGGGCCTCGGCTGCCACACCGAACGCGACCAGCTGGAGGGTTGGGAGAGCGGTCAGGACCACCTCGCGATCTACCTCCACAACGGCAACGAGTACCTCGAGTCGATGCTCGGCGCGTTCAAGGCGCGGGTCGCGCCACTGAACGTCAACTACCGCTACGTCGCCGAGGAGCTGCGCTACCTGCTCGACGATTCGAAGGCCACCGCGATCGTGATCCACTCACAGTTCGCACCGACGCTGGCCGACGTGCTGGCCGACGTGCCGTCGCTGAGGGTGATCCTGCAGGTCGAGGACGGATCTGGCAACCCGCTGCTGCCCGGCGCGGTGTGGTACGAGGACGCGCTCGCCGCGGCATCGGCGGCCAAGCCCGACATCGCGACGTCGAGCGACGACCTCTACATCCTCTACACCGGCGGCACGACCGGCATGCCGAAGGGCGTGCTCTGGCGGAGTGGCGACGCGCTCGTCGAGTGCTTCGGTGGATCTCGCACGGCAGAGACGCCGGAGGACTTCGCTGCCGAGGCGGTCGGCGCGCTGCAGGCGCTGCTCGCTCCCCCGTTCATGCACGGCGCCGGGCACTGGATGAGCTTCCGTACGTGGACCACCGGCGGCACAGTGTTCGTGCAGGACACCCCGGAGCGGCTCGATCCCGCCGAGATCTGGGGACTGATCGAACGCGAGCAGCTGAACTTCCTCCTCATCGTCGGCGATGCCTTCGCCCGCCCATTGATCGACGAGCTCGACCGCATCGACTACGACCTGTCGACGTTGACGGTGATCCTCAGCGGGGGCGCGCCCTTGTCGGCCCATCTCAAGGACGAGCTGATCCGCCACCTCCCGACCACCCTGATCGTCGACGGGCTCGGCTCGTCGGAGGCCGGAGGACAGGTCTCCCAGGTGTCTGCCGGAGCAGCCGGATCGACCACCGGATCGTTCGCGATCGCGCCGGGCAACCACGTGCTCAGCAGCGACCTCGATCGCGTCCTGGAGCCGGGCGACGACGAGCTGGGCTGGCTGGCCAAGAGCGGGCGGCTCGCGCTCGGCTACCTCGGCGACGCGTCCAAGACCGCACGCACGTACCCCGTCATCGACGGCATCCGCTACGCCGTTCCGGGCGACCGGGCCAAGCTGACCGCAGAAGGGCTCGTCGAGCTGCACGGGCGCGACAGCGTCACGATCAACAGTGGCGGCGAGAAGATCTTCGCCGAAGAGGTCGAAGCCGCGCTCAAGGCTCATGACTCGGTGTACGACTGCGTGGTGGCCGGTAGGCCGAGCGAGCGGTGGGGCAACGAGGTCGTGGCCGTGGTGCGCATCCGCGAAGGTCACTCGGCGACGGTGCCCGAGCTGCTCGCCGAGGCCGAGCTGCACATCGCCAGGTACAAGCTGCCGAAGGCCTTCGTGTTCGTCGACGAGATCGTCCGTTCGCCGAGCGGCAAGGCCGACTACCGCTGGGCGAAGCAGGTTGCCGCAGCCAGTTGATGGCTGTTGACTTCGCTCGATGAGCGAGGCCATCGTCATCCGATCCGTCGAAGCACTCGAGGCACGGCAGCGGTCAGGTGAGCTGGTCGCGATCATCCGCGACGCGGTGGACGGCGGTTCGTCGGTGAACTTCCTCGCCGATGTCACCGACGAGGTCCTCGGTGACTTCTGGGCGGTGGTCGCCGACGCGCAAGAGGCCGGACGCACTCGACTGTTCGTGGCCGAGGACGTCGACGATCACGCGGGCGGGCGCTTCGTCGCCACCGCGCTGATCATGTTCTCGCAGAAGCAGAATTCGCCGCACCGGGCCGATGTCGGCAAGATGCTCGTGCACTCCGGGTACCGACGTCGCGGCCTCGCCCGTCGGCTGCTCGACGCGATCGAGGGCGCCGCCCGCGACCACGGCCGCACGCTGCTGATGCTCGACACCGAGACCGGTTCCGCCGGTGAGGCGCTCTACCGGGCGAACGACTGGGTCGCCTTCGGCGTCGTGCCGGGACACGCCTACACGCCCGACGGCGCTCCGAAGCCGACGACGTTCTTCTACAAGGTGATCGACCCGCAGACGTAGCCTGGTCGGCGTGACAGCTCCCGAGACACCACGTGCGGCGTGGGACAGCGAGGTCCTCCCCCAGGGCGAGGCCAAAGCGGCTGCGGTGCGGCAGATGTTCGACACCATCGCGCCTCGGTACGACCTGATCAACCGGATCATGACGTTCCGGCTCGACGTGCGCTGGCGGCGAAAGGCAGTTCGTCTGTTGGGCCTCCCGGCGAACAGCATCGTGGCCGACCTCGCCAGCGGTACCGGCGACCTCTGCATCGATCTCTCCCGCGTCGGCCATCGTCCGGTGTCGGTCGACTTCAGCTTCGGCATGCTGGCCGCGGACCGCAGCGGCGCGCCGCGAGTGCAGGCCGACATCTTGACGATGCCGTTTCCCGACGCTTCCGTCGACGGTGTCACGTGCGGGTTCGCGCTGCGCAACCTCGTCGACCTCCCGTCCTTCTTCGACGAGATCGGACGCGTCGTGCGGCCCGGCGGACGGATCGCGCTGCTCGACGTCGGCATCCCGAAGAACCCCCTCGTGCGGTGGGGGCACAGCGTCTACTTCGGCAAGGTCGTGCCGCTGATCGGCGGTCTGCTCAGCAATGCCCCGGCCTACCGCTACCTGCCCAAGAGCGTGGCGTACCTGCCGCCGGCCGAGGTCATGGTCGCCTCGCTGCGCGACGCCGGGTTCGCCGATGCCGAGCACCGCCTGCTCAGTGGCGGGATCACCCAGCTGCTCGTCGGCACGCGTCGCTGAGACCACCGCCGTGCGCGCCGTCACGACCTGGCTCGAAGCGGACGTCGACCTCAACGACTTCGCCGGCGGGGAGGGCTACCTCTTCGTGCGCGACGGCGTCGGCCTGGCCGGGCGTGGCGTTGCTGCACGTGTCGACGCCGACGAGGTCGTCGAGTACCTCGCCCAGATGGAAGGCGACGACGAAGTCTGCCTACCCGGGTCCGGTCCCGTGGCGATCGGCGTGCTGCCGTTCCGACCGGGAGCGAGCGCGAAGTTGGTCGTTCCCGCGGTGACGATCGGCAAGTCCGCTGACGGGCGACGGTGGATCACCCGCATCGACGACGCCGACGTGCCGCGTCCGTTCCCTCAGCCCATCCCGGCGGCCGCGGAGTTCAACGTCGGACCGGGAGTCGACGTCGACACCTACCTTGCCGCCGTCGCCGCGGCACGCGATGCCGTGCGCGCGGGGCGCATCGAGAAGGCGGTGATCGCACGCGACCTCGTCGTCACGTCTCCCGACCCGATCGACATCCACGCCGTGCTGCGCCGTCTGCGCGCGACCTTCGGCTCCAGCTACCGCTACGCCGTCGACGGGTTCGTCGGCGCATCACCGGAGCTGCTCGTCGCGCTCGACGGATCGACCGTCACCTCGCACCCTCTCGCCGGCACGACGCCACGCACCGGCGACCCCGCGACGGACGCCCGGCTGGCGGCCGAGTTGCTGGCCAGCCCGAAGAACCAGGTCGAGCACCGCGTGGTCGTCGATGTCGTCCACGACACGCTGCTGCCGTGGGCCAGCTACCTGGACTGGGAGCCCGAACCGTCGATCGTCTCGGTGGCCAACGTGCAGCACCTCGGCACCCGTCTGGAGGGCCAGCTGTCGCAACCACCGCCCGACGTCCTGACCCTGGCGCGAGCGTTGTCACCCACACCGGCGCTCGGCGGTCACCCGCGTGCGGAGGCGATCGAGTTGATCGAGCGGGTCGAGGGCTTCCGTCGGGGCCACTACGGCGGGACGGTCGGCTGGGTGGACGCACGCGGCAACGGCACGTGGGCCGTGGCGATCCGGTGCGCCGAGTTCTCGCCCGACCGTCGCTCGGCCCGGCTGTTCGCCGGCGGCGGCATCGTCGCCGAGAGCGACCCGCACCACGAGCTGGCCGAGACCCAGGCCAAGTTCCAGGCGATGCTCTCCGCGATCATCCGCCCCTAGTGCCCTGCTTGCAAGAGTTTGCAGCAGGAACTGCGCCATACGGGTAGAAAACGTGCGCGGAACTGGGGTGGTGGGGGGCGTTTCTACAGGATCTCGGTGGCCAAGGGTTCGGGGACCTGTGGCGAGGCGAGCTTCGGGGCTCGCTCGCTGATCCACAGCGCGCCGAGCACGAGCACACCGCCGACCGCGTCACGCACGTGGAGGGCCTCGCCGACGATCCACCACGAGAAGATCACCCCGAGCAACGGCGTCAGGAACATCGACACGGCGACCCGGCTGGGCGGCTGGTGGGCGATGACCTTGCACAGCAGGTAGTAGCCGAGCGCGGAGCCGAACCCCAGGAACAGCACGGCTCCGAAGGCCTTCGGGTGGATGCCACCATTGCGGACCATGCCCTTGTCGGCGACGTCGAGCAGGCATGCCGGGATGACGAGGAACAGCGCGCCGACCTGGGTGATCGCGGCGACGGCAAGCGGATCGACACCCCTCGATGCGCGGCGCACGAACGCTGTGTACACCGAGAACGCGACGACCGTGCCCAGGAGCAGGATCATCGGCACGATCGGCTTGTCGCCGGTCTGCTCGGTGAGGATGCCCGACGCCACGAACGCGCCGGCGAACCCGACGATCAACGCCATCAACGCGTGGCGTGACGGCCGATCGCCGACCAGTGCGATGCCGGCGAGCGCGACCCCGATCGGTTCCAGCCCGACGACGATCGACCCGATCGTGGCCGAGCCCTTGTCGACCCCGATCGCCATGAACACCGCCATCAACCCGATGCCGAACATCCCGATCAGCAGCAAGCGGCGGACCTGGCCTCGTGCGGTGTGCAGGCGCTTGCGGGCGACGATCACCAGCACGATCGCGGCGATCAAGAACCGGCCGAGGTTGGTGGTTGCCGGGCCGAAGCTGGCCGATGCGAGCTTGTAGGCCGGCAGGCTGCCGCCGAAGAAGGTGACCATCACCAACAGGGCGATGCGCACGCTGGCGGTGGCCGGCTCAGCGGGTGGGGCCACGACGACGGGTTCGGTCTCGATGCTCATCGGTCCCCACTCTTGTCCAGCGCCGCGCCCACAGCGCGATGAATACCGTCGTGCACGTCGACGTTGCCGGCGCGGTCGGAGCGAACGAGCGTCACCCTTAGCCCGGACTGTTCGAGCGATGCAACGAGCTCCGCGGCGGTGCTGACCTGTTCGACGGCCAGACCGTGCGCGGCGGCGAGTGCGGCGAGATCCGTACCGTGCGGCGTGCCGAACAACAGCTCGAACCGGTCGCCGGCCAACGCTGCGGCCTGGGGCAGGAAGCTGAAGATGCCGCCGCCGTCGTTGTCGACCAGCACGATGCGGAGGTCGACCGAGCGGCAGGCGAGCGCGGTGAGCGAGCTGCTGTCATGCAGGAAGGCGACGTCGCCGATCAGCACGAACGTCGGCGCACGGGTGGCGAGCGCGATGCCCGTTGCGGTGGCCACGACTCCGTCGATCCCGTTCGCGCCACGGTTCGCGAACACCCGTGCATCGCCGACCCGATCCGCGTACCACTCGACGTCGCGGATCGGCATCGACGACGACACGACGAGGTTCGCTCCGGGCGGGAGTGATCGCCCGAGTGCGCGGGCGACCTGTGGTTCGCTGAGCGCATCATCGGGTGCACCCAGGAAGGAGTCGATCTCGGCCTGTGCCCTTCGCTCGGCAGCGATCCAGTCGGTGAGCCACGCTGCTTCCACCGCTTCGGCCTTCTCGGCGAGCGCACCGCAGACCACAGCGACATCGGCGGTGACGTGTCGATCGACGACCCCATCGGGATCAGTCCACGTCGGTGTCGACGACACATGGACCTGGACGGCGTCGAGCGCGGCCAACCAGTGGCCGAGCACCTTCGACGCGGGTGCCTCGCCGAGGCGGATGACGACCTCGGGCGCGTGCGCGTCGGCGAAGACAGCGCTGCGGAGGATGTCGTCGAACGCAGCGACCACCACGCCACCACTGTCGGCCGCACCGGACCATCGACCGGTGCGCAGACCGCTGCGAACGTCGGCCAGGACCGGCCAACCCAGTGCCGACGCCAGGTCGGCAACGACGAACGGATCGCCGCTCCCCCGCCCGGCGACGATCACGCCCGTGCGACCCGCGATCAACGCAGCGATGTCAGCGATGTCGGCCAACGCCGGCGTGACCGGGCTCGACGTGGCGGAGCGACCTTCGAGACGGCGCGGCGGGAGCTCACCCGCCGTTCCGACCAGCGGCTCCCGGAACGGGAGGTTGAGGTGCACCGGCCCGGGCCACAGCCCCGTCGAGGTCGCGAAGGCGTGCGATGCCATCGAGCGCCACGTGCCGGAG
>JAOBWQ010000306.1 GCA_025463425.1 Ilumatobacteraceae bacterium
ACTGGGAGACTGGCGGTGTCACGGTGACGTCCCCAGTCTCCCGGAACCCCGAGTTCGCGCCGCGTCAGCCTTTGCGCGAGCGGCGCCGGGGGGCGCCACGGAGGGCCCGGCTGACCGGGTCGTCGGGCAGCGCAGGATCCGATGCGCGGTCGGCCAGGCGTGGCGGTGGCAACGGCCGGCTGACCGGGCGTGTCGTACCGGCGGTCGGGGTGTAGCCGTCGCGGCGGTTCTTGCGTCGCTCGGCGATCTCGGCGGCCAGCTGGCGGCGCAGCTTCTTGCTGAAGGGTTCCGGGATCGGCTTGCCGGCTTGCACCCGCTTCGTGCCGACGAGGTAGGACACCGTCGCGAACAGCGCGATCCCGCCGACGATCGCGAACCCGATCGGCCCGTCGTTGTCACCCGTCGGTCCGTAGATCACCGGGATGATGCCACCAACGACCCACGCGAGTTGGAACTTGGTCTCGAACTGGGCGAAGGCTCGCCCCTGGTTGGCGTCGGGTGCATCGCGCTGCACGATCGAGTCGAAGGCCAGCCGGCCGAGCGCGCCGCAGAAGTTGACCGACAGCGCCAGCAGCACGCCCGACGCAACGCCACCGAAGACGGCCGCTGCGATGCCGCTCACGGCTGTCAGGCCCAGCGCGCCGATCAGGATCCGCTCCTCGTGCGCGCTCTTGCGCAGGAACGGGGCGATCGCGTTGCCGATCATCACGCCGACGGTGACCATGCCGATCGACGCGCTGACGAGCAACGTGCCGGCCTCCTTGGTCTTCAACCAGAACGCGAGCAGGAAGAAGCAGAACCCCACCGACGCACGCAGCAGCGCCATCGCACTGGCGGCCAGGGTGATGCCCGCCGACTTGAGCTCGACCTTCTCCTCGAGGCTGGCCTTCTTCGCCGCCACGACCTCGCTCGGCAGCTTCGTCGCGAACACGAACGCGACGACGAACAGGATCGCCCCGGCGCAGAGCGCGCCCTCGACGCCGAAGATCAACTTGGCCAACCCGGCCACTGCTGCGCCGACGAAGCCGAAGACGCCGGAGATCAGGCCGAGCTTGGAGTTGGCCTCGACGAGATCGGCCTCGGTGCGCACCACGGACGGCACCAACGCGGACTTGGAGATCCCCTGCGTCTTCTGCAGCACCAGCCCGACGAACGCCAGCGGATACAGGACGAAGACGTGGTCGATCTGGGCCGCCATCAACAACAGCGTCAGCGCCCGGGCGAGCGCTATCACCTGCATCAGCAGTCGGCGGCCACCCGCGACTCGGTCGATCACCGGTCCGATCAGAGGTGCCACGACGAGGAACGGCACGAACGTGATCAGCAGGAACAACAGCACGCGCGGGCGGGCCTGCGTGGGGCTGAGCCCGATGAAGACCGTCAGCGCGAGCGCAAGTGCGAGGCAGCCGTCTGCAGCGGCACTGACCGCCTGGACCCGCGCCAGGCGGGTGAACGGCGAGATCCGACCGGGCCGGAACCCACCCCGGTTGCGGATGCCTGCCGCCGCCGTTCCGATGCTGCGTCGCGGCGGCGCATCGGGGGGGCGGTGTGTGGCGGCGCGGTTCTTGGGGCTGGTCGGAGGTGCTGGCGCAGGTGGCGGGGTGGAGCGTGAAGACGAGGCCGGGCGCGGGATCCGCACCTGGTCTCGGGCACCCTTCTCCTGATCAGGCCTCACGCACGCATGCTAGGTGCAGGCCGTTCGTACTTGTAGCCAAGTCCGCGGATCGTGACGATTCGCTCCGGACGCGCCGGGTCGGGTTCGATCTTGGCGCGGATCCGCTTGATGTGCACGTCCAGCGTCTTGGTGTCGCCGACGTAGTCCGCGCCCCAGACCCTGTCGATCAGCAGCTCGCGCGGCAGCACCCGGCCGACGTTGCTGAGCAGGAGGTGCAGGAGCTCGAACTCCTTCAGCGGCATGTTCACCGTGTCACCCGCGACGGTGACGAGGTGCTCATCGGAGTCGAGCGCGACGTCACCGACGACGAGCGAGCGCGCGCCGGCGGCCGGCCCCGCCGTGCCGCTGCCATCCATCGCGGCGCGACGCAGCAGAGCGCGCAGCCGGGCGACGAGCTCACGGATGCGGTACGGCTTGGTGATGTAGTCGTCGGCGCCGACTTCGAGGCCGACGACCATGTCGATCTCTGCGCTCTTCGCGGTGACCATGATGATCGGCACCGTGCTGGTCTTGCGGATCTCGCGGCAGACGTCGATGCCGGAGATGCGTGGCAGCATCAGATCGAGCAGGACGACGTCGGGCTTGACCTCGTGGAACTTCTGCAGCGCGGTTGCGCCGTCCTGGGCGACCTCGACGCGGAAACCTTCGCGGTTGAGGCCGACGGTGAGCGCTTCGACGAAGCTGTCCTCGTCTTCCACGAGCAAGATGGTGGGAGTGGTCATGCTGCTGGTACCGGCCGATCAGGGATGTGCAAGCGGAAGGTGGAGCCCTCGCCTTCGCGGGACTCGACGGTGACATCGCCACCGTGGTTCCCGGTGACGTGACGGACGATGGACAGACCGAGACCGGTGCCCCCCGTGCCGCGGCTGCGGGCACGATCGACTCGGTAGAAGCGTTCGAAGATGCGATCGAGATCGTGGGTGGGGATGCCGATCCCGCTGTCGGCGACGACGAAGGTGACCCCGCTGCCTTCAGGGAACGCGGCGATGGTGACCTTGCCACCGACGTCGCTGTACTTGACTGCGTTGTCGACGAGGTTGCCGAGCGCTGAGGCGAGCTGGCCCTGATCGGCGTTGATCGTCAAGTCCGCCGACACGTCGCAGACGCGCACTTCGACCCGTCGTTGCGCCGCCGCGTATGAGTTGCGCGACGCCGCTTCGGCCACCAGCGCGGCGACGTTGCACGTCGCGATCACGAGATCGCCCGCCAGCTCGATCCGCGACAGCTCGAGCAGGTCGTCGATGATCTTGGCGTCGCGGTGCGCTTCGTTCACCGTCTTGTTGGCGAGCCGGCGGAGGACGGCGGGGTCCGACTCGTCGATGAGCGTCTCGGCGAGGACGGCGAGCGCACCGATCGGCGTCTTCAGCTCGTGGCTGATGTTGGCCACGAAGTCGGTGCGCACGGCATCGAGCCGGGACCGCTCGGTGACGTCTTCGATCGTCGCGACCGCTCCGTTGGCGACTGGATTGGCGTGCACGATCACCACCCGCCGCGGCGGGCCGTACAGCTCGACGGTCTGGGAGCGATGCTCGCCGCGGACGGCAGCCCGCAGATGGTGCTGCACGGCCGCCTGCACGAGCACTTCGTTGTGCGCATCGCCACCTGACGAGTCCGAGGCCGTGTTGCGCACGACCATGCGGGCATCGGAGTCGACGACGATGACGCCGATCGGCAGCGCGTCGAGCGCGGACTGGATGCGCGCGACGCGCATCACGAGATCCGAGTTCTCACGCTGGAGCGCCTCGTCTGCAGGCGGGATCCCGACCGGGCGCGCTCGGTGCACGGCGCGCCTGGAGAGCAGCGTTGCGATGCCGGCTCCGACGATCAGCCCGCCGAGCAACCACACGAATGCCATGCGCTATTCGCCGACACCCGGGGCGGGTTCGGCACCGGAGTCGGCGGCGACGGACGCGGGGAGTTCAGGCGTGGGCATGCCGTCGGTGTCATCGCCGCGCGTGCGATACCGAGCCGCGCCCTTGTGCTCGGGCATCCAGCCGGTGACGACGTAGCGGACCCGCTCGCCGATGTTCACCGCGTGGTCACCGATGCGCTCGTAGAAGCGGGCGACGACGGCGAGCTGCACGGCGACCTGGAGATCGATGTTGCCGGCCGAGTGGCTCTCGAAGATCGCCTGCACGAACTGCTTCTGCAGCGCGTCGAGGTAGTTGTCCATGTCGTCGATCGCAGCGGCCTTTGCAGCGTCGTTCTCGACGAACGCCTCGATGGCGGCGATGTACAACTGCTGCGCCTGCTCGCCCATCCGGGTGATGATCCCGCGCAGGCTGGGATCCAGCTGGTGTCCGTAGATCCGTCGGGCCGCCTTGCAGATGTTGCAGACGAGATCGGCGGAACGCTCGACCTCGGCGATCATCTTCAGCGCAGCGAGGATCTGGCGGAGATCTCCGGCAACGGGTGCCTGGAGGGCCAGGATCTGCACACAGCGATCCTCGAGGTCGAGGGATCGCGCATCGATCTCGTCGTCCCCACTGATGATGTAGTCCGCGCCCTCGAGATCGCCGGTCAACAAGATGTTCGTGGCGCGCGGGATCGCCTCGGTGACGAAGGCGGCGAGGTGCACCAGTTCGGTGCGCACGTCCTCCAGGTCGCTGTGGAAGCTCTTGCGTAGTTCGTTCATCATCAGCCGAATCTCCCTGTCACGTACTGCTCTGTTCG
>JAOBWQ010000332.1 GCA_025463425.1 Ilumatobacteraceae bacterium
CGCCCGTAGGCGATGTTGGAGCGGATCGTGCCGGAGAACAGGAACGGCTCCTGCGGCACGTAGCCGATGTGCCGTCGGTAGGAGTGCAGATCGAGATCGCGGAGGTCGACGCCGTCGACGAGCACTCGGCCCGCGGTCGGGTCGTAGAACCGAGCGACGAGCTTGACGAACGTCGACTTGCCGGCACCGGTGGTGCCGACCAGCGCGACTCGCTCGCCGATCGCGATGTCGAGGTCGACCCCGCGCAGCGCCTCTGGTGCATCGGCGGAGTACGCGAACCGCACATCCTGCAGCTGCACCCGCCCGTCGATCGCGTCGAGCGCCACCGGATGAACCGGCTCCGGCGTCAGTGACGGCGTGGCGAGCAGATCGTCGAGCCGGCCGAGAGAGACACGCGCCTGGATCCACTGGTCGAACACGGCCGACAGCTGCTGCAGCGGCGAGAAGAACTGGTCGAGGTAGAGCAGGAACGCGATCAGCAGACCGGACGTGAGGGTGCCCTCGCCGATCAGGCGCGAACCGATCCACAGGGTGAGCACCTTGGCGACCGTGCTGAGCAGCTGGCTGCTGGCGAAGTAGACCGACATCAGTTGCATCGACTGCAGGCGAGCGCTGCGGTACTGCATCGAGCGTGCTTCGAACCGCTCGGCGTTGTTGTCGTCGCGGCCGAGAGACTGCGTGACGCGCACGCCGGCCACGCTCTCCTGCAGCTCGGCGTTCACTGTCTGGATCGCGTCGCGGGCACGGAGGTAGCAGCGACGCGATGCGCGCTGGAACCACACGGTGACGACGGCGAGCAATGGCAGCACGACGAGCGCGGCCAATGCCAGGCGTACCTCGAGCACGAACAGGATCGCGACCACGCCGACGCAGCTGACCAGACTCGTCATCGCGAGCAGCAGACCCTGCTGCAAGAGCTGGGCGAGCGCCTCCACATCGGTGGTCATGCGGGTCATGATCCGCCCGCCCATCTCCTTGTCGTAGTAGTCGAGGGACAGCCGCTGCAGGTGCGCGAACGTCCTCGCCCGCAGCGAGAACAGCATCCGCTCCGAGGTCCGGGAGGTGTGCAGCAGCTCGAAGATCTGGTTGACCCAGCTGACCAGCTGTACGCCGAGGAACGCCACGCACATCAGCACCAGGACGCTCGCCCGGTGCCGCTCCACACCGGTGTCGAGGCCGTGGCGGATGATCAGTGGACCGACCAGCGTGGTGCCGGCATCGACGACGACGAGCGCGCCGACCAGCACCAACGCCCACCTGAACCGTTCCACGAGCCGGCTCAGGCTCGATCGCCCGTCGGGGGCGATGGCATCGTCGAGATCCACTTCGGGATCGCCATAGAGCTCCGGCAGCGCAGCCACCTGGGCCAACAGTTCCGGCGTCGCCGCGACGAGGCCGGCACGGGCCGAGATCGCGCCGCCGGCTCCGGACATGCCGGCCAACATCGTTGCCAGCTCCACCTTCGGCAGGCCGCGTTCGTCACCGGCACCTGATCGTGGCCATGCCGACGGGTCGACCGCGACGAGATCCTCGGCGACGACGTGGACCGGTTCGATCTCCGGACCGGTCAGCAGTTCGCGGTACAGCGCCGAGGTCTGCCACAGCTCCGCGTTCGTGCCTTCGGCCACGATCCGGCCCTCGTCGATCACGATCACCCGGTCGGCCAGCCGGAGCGTGGAGGACCGGTGAGCGATCAGGATCGTCGTGCGCTGTCCGAGCGCGGCGGCCAGCGACTCGTGGATGGCCTCCTCGGTGCGCGCGTCGATCGCCGAGGTTGCATCGTCGAAGATCATCACGGCGGGATCGGCGAGGGCCGCTCGAGCGAGCGCGATCCGTTGACGTTGACCGCCGGAGAGGGTGAAGCCACGCTCGCCGACCATCGTGTCGTAGCCGTGCGACAGCCCGAGGATGAACTCGTGGGCCTGCGCCATGCGCGCTGCCGCTTCGATGTCGGCGTCGCTGGCCCCCGGCCGACCGAAGGCGATGTTCTCGCGGATGGTCAGCGAGAACAGGAAGCTCTCCTCGAAGACGACGTTCACCGCGGACCGCAGCGACTGGGTCGTCAGCTCGCGCACGTCGGCGCCGTCGAAGCGCACCGTGCCGGTGGTGGGGTCGTAGAAGCGGGCGATCAGGAACGCGAGCGTGGTCTTGCCCGACCCGGATGCTCCGACCAGCCCGATCCGCTCGCCCGGCCGGATGCTCAGCGAGATGTCGTGTAGCGCAGCCGGACCGTCGGCGTATCCGAACGTGACGTGCTCGATGTCGATCGCGCCGCGGGGATCGACCACCGGGTGCGCGTTCGGAGCGTCGGTCACCCTGGGCTGCAGGTCGAGCAGTTCGAACACCCGCTCCGCTCCGGCGCGTGCCTGCTGAGTGGTGGACAGCATGCTCGACACCAGGCGCACGGGCGTGATGATCTGGACGAGGTAGCTGGCGAACGCGAGGAACACGCCCAGCGTGATGTGTCCGTCGTAGGCGAGCCAGCCACCGAACGCGAGCACGCCGAGCTGGCCGAGCATCGGCAGTGTCTGCAGCGTCGACGAGTAACGAGCGTTGTAGCGGGCGGTGCGCATGCGCGACTGGTACAGCTCGCGTGTGCGGTCGACGAGGCGATCGAACTCGCGGTCCTCCTGAGCGAACGCCTTGACGACGCGCACGCCGGTGACCGCTTCGTCGACGACGCCGGCCACGAGGCCGGACAACCGCTGGTCGTTCCAGCTGGACGGGAACACGCGATCGCGGAACCGCACCGCGACATATGCGAACACGGGGATGAACACGACGACGATCAGGCTCAACAGGGGAGACAGCGCGAACATCACCACGATCGCGACGACGAGAAGCGTCATGTTCGCGACGAGCATCGGCACGGAGAAGAAGAACAGCTGGATCAGGGTGAGATCGGCAGTCGCTCTCGACATGATGTCGCCGACCGACAGCTCGTCGTGGCGTGAGAAGTCGAGCTCGTACAGGTGACGATGGATCGCGAGGCGGAGGTCGTGCTGGAGGTCGACGCTGACCTTGGCACCGAGGTAGCGGCGGCCGTAGTTGGCCGTGAACCCGAACACTCCGGTGAGGATCAGCGCGATCAACAGCGGGCCCACGGGGCGCTCGCGCTTCAGGATCGCGTGGTCGAGGATGATCTGCTGGATGAGGGGCAACAGGCCGATCAGCGTCTGGGCCACGACCGACAGGATCAGCGTTGCGATCGCGGCGCGCTTGTAGCGGCCGATGAAGGGTCCGAGCCGGCGCAACCAGCCGACGCCGGGCGCGATCGGCGCGGGCCGGGTGTAGGCGGGTGCGGGACGGGTTGATCTCGTCGTGGCGCGCTCGGTGGCGCGGCTCATCGGCTGCCTCCGACGGCATCGCCGACCGGTTGCTCGGCCAGGCGCGCCGCCCAGAGGCTGTCGAGCGCGGCGCCGAGCTGCTCCAACCCGGCCAGCGCGACGGCCGGATCGGCGCAACGATCGAGCACCGTGTCGAGCACGGTGCGGAGCTGGAGCGCGGACGCGGTCAGCGTCGCCCGACCCGCTTCGGTGATCGACAGGCGAACCGCTCGGCGATCTCCGTGCAGGGTCTCGCGGACCACGAAGCCGCGTTCGACCAAGCTGTCCACCAGCGAGGTCAGCGTCGGCTTGGCCACCGAGAGGCGCGCGGCCAGGAGGCTGGCGCGCTCTTCGCCGCTCGAGAGCAGGCCGAGGACGCGGTACTGGGGGAGCGAGAGATCGCCCGTGCCATGGTTCTCCAGCACCCGGCTGAGCCGGGCGATGGTGAGGGTGGGATCGTCA
>JAOBWQ010000356.1 GCA_025463425.1 Ilumatobacteraceae bacterium
GTCGTCGGCCAGACGGTGCCGAACCTCGTGATGTCGAAGGTCGGCGGCGACGGCAAGGTCAAGATCTACAACAACAGCGGAGCCAGCCACGTCGTCGTCGATGTGCTCGGCGCGTTCGTCGACAACGCTCCCGGCAGGTTCGTCGCGCTGCCGCCCGGCCGAGTGCTCGACACCCGTGTCGGCACCGGGGCACCAACGGCTCCCGTCGATCAGACCCCGCTGCTGCTGCAGCTGACGGGCGTCGCCGGCGTGCCGTCGACCAGCGTCAGCGCGGTGCTGATGAACGTGACCGTCGTCAGCCCCACCGACTCGACCTTCGTGACGCTCTACCCGTCCGGTACCGACCGTCCGCTGGCCTCGAACCTGAATGCGGTGCCGGGTCAGGTGGTGCCGAACATGGTGCTCGGACGTCTCGGACCCGACGGTGCGATCGCGATCTACAACAACACCGGCACCGTGGACCTGGTGGCGGACGTCGTGGGCTACTTCACCGGCTGAAATGCGGCTCGACGGCCGTAGCGACGGATTCAGATGTTGCGGTGCGGGCGGTGCCGGGCCAGCCAGCCGATGACCATCCCGGCCACAGCGGATGCAACGAGCACGATCCACACCGGTGCGTCGGCATCGCCGATGGCATAGCCGACACGGACGTCCCTGCGGTTGTCCAGGGCGACGACGACGAGCACCGCGATCAGCGCGACGACGAGCACGAATCGGAAGATCCGGCCCACGTCGCGACGGTGCACGGCGCGCACATCGGAGCGGTCGAGGTCTGAGGAAGTATCGTTCATGGCCCGTTCGTACCCGACATCAGCGCAGGTCAAACGATCACGGATGGTGTGAGAAGGTGTCAGCGACCCGTCGACCAGATCGTGCGGTTGACGACGTTCTCGAGCAGCTCCTGGCGTCCGGAGACCGGTGCGGGGTCGAGGTCCCTGTTCGTCGCCATCTCGGCCAGCGCCTCGAGGTCGACGTCCTTGTTCATGATCGACCTGCCGAGCGGCTGATCCCAACCCGCGTAACGAGCGTCGCGGCGACGGTCGAGCTCGCCGTCGTCGATCAGTGCCTCGGCCACCAGGAGCGCCTGGGCGAGGGTGTCGATGCCGCCGATGTGGCCGTGGAACAGGTCGGTCGTGTCGAGGCTCTGGCGGCGCAGCTTGGTGTCGAAGTTGAAGCCGCCGGACGTGAACCCTCCACCGCGGAGGATCTCCAGCAGGACGAGGGACAGCTCCTCCACCGAGTTGGGGAACTGGTCGGTGTCCCATCCGTTCTGAGCGTCGCCGCGGTTCGCGTCGACACTGCCGAAGATGCCGTGATCGACCGCCCACGCGACCTCGTGGTGGAACGAGTGGCCGCCGAGGGTGGCGTGGTTGCCTTCGATGTTGACCTGGAACTCGCCCTGGAGGCCGTAGCGCTCGAGGAAGCCGTGCACGGTGGCCGAGTCGTAGTCGTACTGGTGCTTGGTGGGCTCCTGCGGCTTGGGCTCGATCAGCAGCAAGCCCGTGAAGCCGATCTTCTGCTTGTGCTCGACGACCATCTCCAAGAACCGGGCGAGCTGGTCGCCCTCTTGACGCAGCCGGGTGTTGAGCAGGGTCTCGTAGCCCTCGCGGCCGCCCCACAGCACGTAGTTCTCGCCGCCGAGGCGCAGCGTGGCGTCCATCGCATCGCGGACCTGCGCTGCCGCGTGAGCGAACACCTCGGGGTTCGGGTTGGTGGCGGCACCCGCCGCGTAGCGGGGATGGGAGAACAGGTTGGCGGTGCCCCAGAGCAACTTCACGCCGGTCTCGGCCATCTTCTCCGCGGCACGCTCGACGAGCACATCGAGGTTGGCTCGAGACTGCTTGAGGGTCGGTCCGGCCGGCGACATGTCGACGTCGTGGAAGCAGTAGTACGGGACGCCGAGCTTGGCGAAGAACTCGAACGCGGCGTCCTGCTTGGCGAACGCAGCCTGCATCGGATCGACACCGACATCGAGCCACGGACGGTCGAACGTGCCGCTGCCGAAGATGTCGCTGCCCGGCCAGTTGAAGCTGTGCCAGTAGCAGACCGCGATCCGGAGATGGTCTTCCATCCGCTTGCCCAGCACCATCCGGTCCGGGTCGTAGACCCGGTAGGCCAGGCCGGAATCGGTGCCGTCGGGCGCCGCGGCTCCTGCGAAGCGGACGGGCTGTTGCACCTCGGTGAAGAAGTCGGTCATGGGCGCGAGTCTGTCAGGCCGCCGACCGAAAAGCTGCCGGTGACGGGTGGGTCAGGGCTTGACGCCGCGCAGCTTCAGGTAGGCGTCGCGGGCTTTCTCGTGGCCATGGGCTCCAGAACCGAGCAGGCCGCCTGTGCGGACCTTCTTGACCTTGTCCTCGAACTCCTTGAGGAGGTGGGAGAGATCGTCCTCGGGGCCGGCAGCGCACACCTTGTCGAGCTCTTCGCGAACCTTGTCGAGGTCCTTGCGGATCTGATGGAACTCCTTGTCGAGCTCCTTGCGGGCATCTTCCAGTGCGTTGTCCATGCCCGCACAGTAACCGTCGTCACGCCGGCCGGCCGTCACGTGGATGCGTCGGTATGGTGACCCGATGGTCGATGTCCCGTGGTCCGCGCCGGAGGGCACGACCGGTCTGATCTTCGACTGCGACGGCACCCTGGCCGACACGATGCCGATCCACTTCGTCGCCTGGACGACGATGTTGGACCAGCACGGGCTCGCGTTCCCGGAGGCGCAGTTCTTCGCGTTCGCCGGCATGCCGTCGCACCGGATCATCGATCGCCTGGCCGCCGAGCAGGGCCGCGAGTTCGCTGCTGCAGACGTCACGACGATGGTGGCCGACAAGGAGCACCGCTACATCGCCCGGCTCGACGACGTCGTCGCAGTGTCCGCCGTGCTCGAGGTCGCCGCCCGCTATCGAGGCCTGCTGCCGATGGCCGTGGCCAGCGGCGGCGAGGGTTGGGTCGTGCGTCGCACGCTCGAAGTCATCGGCGCGCTGGAGTGGTTCGAGACCGTGGTCGGCTCCGAGGACACAGCGCGGCACAAGCCCGAGCCGGATGTGTTCCTCGAAGCCGCCCGACGACTCGGTGCGCAGCCCGAAGGGTGCGTGGTGTTCGAGGACAGCGATCTCGGGCTCGAGGCCGCGCGCCGAGCCGGGATGGCCGGTGTCGACATCCGCGAGTGGCTCGCGGCGAGCTCGAACGATCAGCCGTAGACGCAGGAGGTCAGGGCGAACGTCGCCTGACCGCCCTCGATGACGACCCACGACGTCATCGCGTCGGAGCCCTCTGCCGGACCGCCCTGGCCCGGGCCGGGATCGGAGCAGCCGTCGGCGGTGGCGTAGCGGCGACGGAAGCTGGGGTCCAGGGGCACGCTGCGCTTGCGGGTGTTGTTGTTGACGATGAAGAAGTCGGGATCCGAGTCGAGGCAGTCACCACCGTTGTCCGCCGCGCACTGAGCGATGTACGGCGCGGCCGAGTCGCCGTAGTAGACGCACTCGAGGTCGATCTGCAGCGAAGATCCGCCAACGCTGATGTGGCCGTTCCAGACGCCGTCGGGGATGGTGTTGCCGACGGTGCCGTTCGCACCGCAGCCGCTGCCGCGCACCGGCTCAGAGCCGAGCTGGGGCACCGTGAAGAAGCTCGAGTACGGGAACCGGTAGTTCGGATCGCACGAGTTGCACGAGGACGGCGGCGGGTCCGTGGCGGGCGGGCTGGTGTCAGGCGGAGCCGTGTCGGGTGCGGCGGTGTCCCCGGGAGCCGTGTCGGGTGGCGCAGTGTCCGGGGCGGCGGTGTCCGGCGGCCCAGCGGTGGTGGCGGCGGTCGACGGCGGCGAGATCCGCGGCGGGGACATCGTGATCAACGTGGTGTTGAACACCGTCGTCGGCGGGACGAGCGTGGTGGCGATCGGCGAGACGCCGGTGATCGTCG
>JAOBWQ010000396.1 GCA_025463425.1 Ilumatobacteraceae bacterium
ATTATATTCTTCGCCGGAACGAGGCGATTCGCAGGGGGTATGCGCACATCAAGCCAGCACCGTTCGACTACCACGCACCGGCCACGATCGACGAGGCCGTCGACCTGCTCGCCGAGCTCGGCGACGACGCCAAGATCCTTGCCGGCGGCCAGAGCCTGATCCCGATGCTCGCGCTGAGGTTGACGCGCTTCGACCACCTCGTCGACATCGGCCGCATCCCCGAATTGCGGACCATTGCGGGGCCGGACTCAGCAACGCCACCCGGCTCGGGCCGCAATGGCGAGGTCGTCGTGGGCGCGATGGTGCGCCAGCACGAGATCGAGACGAGTGACACGATTGCCCGTCATGCACCGCTGCTCCGGGCAGCCACTCCGCTGATCGGGCACTTCCAGATCCGTAGCCGCGGCACCGTCGGCGGATCGATCGCGCACGCCGATCCCGCCGCCGAGTATCCCGCTGTGGTCCTCGCCCTGGACGCATCGCTCGACATCGTCGGTCCGGCCGGCCGCCGCACGGTCGCCGCTGCAGACTTCTTCCACGGGATGTGGATGACGTCCGTGGACGACGGCGAGGTCCTCGCCTCGATCCGCTTCGCGGGCTGGGGCGAGCGAGCAGGCTTTGCGGTGGAGGAGGTCGCTCGACGCCATGGCGACTTCGCCATCGCCGGCGCAGCGTGCGGCGTGCAGGTCACTGCGGACGGCGTGATCACCCGCGCCGCGATCGCGCTGTTCGGCATGGACCAGGTGCCCCGTCGGGCCACCTCGGCAGAACAGGCGCTCGTCGGCGCGGCGGCGTCCGACCTCGATCTCGTCGCCGCTGGAGAGCTCGCGGTCAGCGGGCTCAGCCCGAGCGACGACCTGCATGCATCCGGCGCTCTGCGAATGCGCATCGGCTCTGCAGTCGTCCGCAGAGCGCTGACGTCTGCCCTCTCCCAAGCGACCAAGGAGCCCACATGAGCACTCACGACATCTCGTTGCGCGATGTCCACGTGACGGTCAACGGCCGGGAACGGGCCGCCACTGTCGAGCCGCGCAAGACCCTGGCCGACTTCTTGCGCGAGGACCTCGGGCTCACCGGCACCCACCTCGCGTGCGAACACGGAGTCTGCGGGGCCTGCACCGTGATCATCGACGATCGAGCAGTTCGATCCTGTCTGCAGTTCGCGGTCCAGGTCGACGGTTCGTCGATCACGACGGTCGAGGGCCTCGCTCCCGACGGCGAGCTCAACCCGGTGCAACGCGCCTTCATGATCGAGCACGGCCTGCAATGCGGTTTCTGCACCCCGGGCTTCGTGGTCTCGGCAACGGCGCTGCTCGCCGCCAACCCGGATCCCACCGACCGCGAGATCCGCGAGGGCCTGTCGGGCAACATCTGCCGATGCACGGGCTACCAGGCGATCGTGCGAGCCGTGCGCCGCGCCGCCGACGAGACGGCGGCAGCACGGTGAGCACCCTGAACAGCCCGAACATGAGCGCGGCGAGCCCTGCCGCGCGTTACATCGGCCAGTCCGTGACCCGCAAGGAGGACCAGCGGCTGTTGACCGGGCACGGGCAGTATGTCGACGACGTGTCTCAGGTCGGGATGCTGCATGCCGCCTTTCTGCGCAGCGACATCGCCCGAGGCACCATCACCCGGTTGGACATCGCCGCCGCCCTGGCCCTTCCCGGCGTGTACGCGGTGTACACCTGGGCCGACTTCGATGGAGTGTTCGGAGAAGCCTGGCACGGCATGCTCGGCGAGATGCTGCAGGTGCCGCCGCCGCTCGCCATCACCGACGTTCGCCACGTCGGCGATCCCATCGCGCTCGTGGTTGCGTCCAGCCGCTACGTGGCCGAGGACGCATGCGACCTGATCGAGGTCGACATCGACGCCGCCCAGGCGGTCGTCGAGTTCTCCACCGCGCACCTCGACACCGACCACCTCGTCCACGGCGCATGGGGGTTCCCGTCCAACGCCATGGTCGAGCAGCCGTTCACCTCGATGTCACCGGACCTGGACCAGACCTTCGCCGACGCGTTGCACGTCGTCGAGTGCAGCGTGCGCCAGAACCGCTACGTCTGCGTGCCGATGGAGGGCCGCGGCGTGGTGGCGACGTACTCCCAGGGGCGCGACGAGCTGGACCTGGTCTGCTCCTGCCAGAGCGTGCACGAGACCCGCAACTTCTTCTCCCGCTACCTGCAGATCCCGGAGGCGAACGTCCGCGTCACGGCGCGTGACGTGGGCGGTGGGTTCGGTCAGAAGATGTTCGTGTTCCGCGAGGAATGTGCCGTGGTGCTGGCGTCGAAGCTGCTCGGCCGCCCGGTGAAGTGGATCGAGGACCGGCGCGAGAACCTGATCGCCGCACCCCACTCTCGGAACGAGCAAGGCGTCGTGCGCCTGGCCATCGACGACGACCAGATCATCCAGGCGATCACCATCGATCACATCGCGGACGTCGGCGCCTACCCGGCCTGCCCTGCCGTGATCAACCCACAGCTGCTGCCCGGTCCGTACAAGATCCCGCGGCTCGGGTTCGCGATGGCCATGGTCTGGACGAACACCATGGGCAAGGGCGCCTATCGGGGTCCGTGGATGTTCGAGACGACCGCACGCGAGATGGCGATCGACCATGCGGCACGCACACTGCACCTCGATCCGATCGAGCTCCGTCGGCGCAACCTGCTCTCGGCCGCGGATCTCCCGTTCACCTCACCCGGTCTCCAGGAGTTCAGCGAGATCACTCCGTTGGAGACGCTCGAGCAGGCCATCGCGATGCTCGACTACCCGGCATTCCGAGCGGAGCAGGCTGCCGCGCGTGCGGAGGGCCGCTGGCTCGGGCTCGGTTGCTGCGTGTACGTCGAGCCGACGTCGATGAGCGGTCCGACGCTCGCCACCGAGGGTGCCACGATCCGGGTCGAGTCGAGCGGCAAGGTCGTCGCCCATCTGGGCACCACGTCTCACGGGCAGAGCGTGGAGACCACGATGGCCCAGATCGTGGCCGACACGGTGGGCGTCGCGTACGACGACGTGACGATCGTCCAGGCGGACACGCAGTCGACCCCCTATGGGCCCGGGACCGGCGGGAGCCGCACTGCCGTGGTCGCCGGCGGAGCGGCTCGCCGGGCCGGGGAGGTCGTCCGCGACAAGATCATCCAGATCGCTGCGCATCAGATGGAGGCCGAAGCGGCAGATCTCGAGGTCGTCAACGGCGCCGTGTCGGTGAAGGGCACTCCGGCCCGCTCGATGACCGTCAAAGAGGTCGCCGCACTGGCCTACCGTTTTGCCGAGCAACTGCCTGCCGGCATGGAAGCCGGGCTCGAGGCGACGGTGCGCTTCAAGCCGACGCGCTTCCCGACGTGGTCGAACGCGACCCACCTGTGCGTGGTCGAGATCGACCCTGACACCTGCGTGCCACACGTGCTCCGCTACATCGTCAGCGAGGACTGCGGGCGGATGATCAACCCGGCGGTGGTCGAGGGGCAGATCTTCGGTGGTGTCGTCCAAGGGCTGGGAGGCGTGCTGCTCGAGGACTTCGTCTACGACGCCAATGGCAATCCACTCACGA
The DNA here is from genome assembly GCA_025463425.1 of Ilumatobacteraceae bacterium. GTDB lineage: Bacteria > Actinomycetota > Acidimicrobiia > Acidimicrobiales > Ilumatobacteraceae > WLMZ01. The sequence goes on from JAOBWQ010000396.1 coordinate 3,545, forward strand.
CGACGTTCATGGACTACCTGTTGCCGACGACGACCGAGGTGCCGGTCATCGAGATCGGTCACATCGAGACGGAGTCGACCACCAACCCTGGTGGCTACAAGGGCATGGGCGAGGGCGGCGCGATCGGCGCGCACGCCGCCGTCGCCAACGCCGTCGGGGATGCACTCGCACATCTCGGGATCCACGCCACCTCCACACCACTCGGTCCGAACGACATCCACGCACTCCTCGTCGCGGCCGGACACGGGTGAGAGAAGTTCTGAAATTGGGGGTTGCAACTGAGTATACTAAATGTGCTAATCTGACGAAATAACTTCGCCGGCTGGGACCGGCGAACGATCAAGGGGGAAGATCTTGCTCAGGACATCCACTCACCGGCGCCGTCACGCGCTCCTGGCAGTCGGGGCCGCATTCGGCCTCGTGCTCGGAGCATGCAGCAGCGACAGCAAGACCGGGGCCACCACCACCCCGGTGACCACCGCGACAACGACTGCTGGCACGGCCGGCACCACAGCTGTGACGACGGCCTCGTCGGAGAGTGAGACCACCCCCGGGTCGACCGCGTCCACTGACACCGCGACCTCCGACACGGCCTCCACCGACACGGCCACCTCCGAGACTGCGACAGCCTCGAGCGAGGTCACCGCCAGCAGCGCGGCCGGATCGGCGGCCGACAAGTCGCCCGTCCTCATCGCCGGCATCATCGACGCCACGGGCCCGTCCGCCGGCGATCAGGGCAACGCCGAGCCGATCGCCAAGGCGTGGGCCGACTACGTCAACAGCAAGGGCGGGCTCGACGGCCACCCGGTGACGTTCGAGTTCGCCGACAACGGCGGCGACGCAGCGAAGGCCCAATCACAGATCGCCGAGCTCGAGGCGAAGAACCCGGTGGCGTTCCTCCTGCTCTCGACGGGTGTCGAGTCTTCGCTCGGCGAAGCGCTCACGGCATCTGGCATCCCGGTCATCGGCGTCGGGTACTCGCCGGCGATCTGGGGCGGCTCGATCGAAGCCTTCAAGCTGGCCTGCAGCACTGACGCCGGTGCGCCGGTGGCGTGCGCGATCCCGAATGCCTTCCCCGTCACCACCACCTTCGGTGCCGTGGTCGACGAGCAGGTCATCGGCGCGAAAGCAGCGGGTGCGACCAAGCTGGCGACCGCCGCATGTGCCGAGGTCGACTCGTGCTCGCAGGCCGAGCCCGTCTTCGCCGCCGATGCCACCGCTCTCGGGCTCACCGACACCGGCGTGGTCAAGGTCAGCTCCACCGCCTCGGACTACACGGCGGAGTGCATCAAGTTCGTGCAGGACGGCGTCGACTTCATCCAGATCAGCGCCGCCGGCAGTGTCGGGGCGACGATGTGGGGGAACTGCCAGGACCAGGGCTACACCGGCATCTTCGGCGCCTCCGCAGGCTCGGTGGCCGGCGACCTGATCAAGATCCCGGGCATCACCCTGGCCGGCGGCATCAACGCCTTTCCGTGGTGGGTCGACGACGCACCCGTCAAGGAGTACCGCGACGTGCTCACTGCAGCCGGAATCACCGAGGACCAGTACTCGAGCCCGACGATGACCGGTGTCTGGGGCGATCTGCAGCTGTTCGCCAAGGCGAATGCCAAGCTGAGCGACAACCCGACCAAGGACGAGACGCTGGCAAACATGTACACGATCTCCAATGAGACCCTCGACGGCCTGATCGCCCCGGTGACCTTCACCAAGGGTCAGCTCGGCGCGAATCGCCCGTGCTTCTGGCCATACATCCTCAAGGACGGCACCTTCACCAACCCACTGGGCGGCCTGAAGTACGAGTGTTACCCACCGGAGTCCTGATCTTCTGAGACGCAACACCTCGAGGGGATAGGCCGATCCGGCCTATCCCCTCGATGACTTTCCCGACCGACCAATCCTGGGGGACTTGTGAGCGACGTACTGCCCTTCATCATCACCGGCATGATCACCGGCATCATCTACGGGCTGGCCGGCAGTGGGTTGGTGCTCACCTTCAAGACCTCGGGCATCTTCAACTTCGGCCACGGGGCAGTGCTCACCGCGTCGGTTCTGGTGTTCTACTGGCTGCACATCACGCTCACGCTCGACTGGAAGATCGCGTTCGCGGTGAGCGTGTTCTTGGCCGGGCCGATGTTCGGGCTCGTCATGGAACTGGTGGCTCGCCGCCTCGCACGGCAACGCACGAACATGAAGATCGTCGGCACCGTCGGTCTGATGGTGATGGTTCCCGCGATCTGCCTGCTCTTCTATCCCGCCTCCAGCAACGGCCTGAAGGTGAAGCGGTTCCTGCCGTTCAGCAACCGAGCCCGCTACAAGTGGCGGATCCTCGACGTCAACGTCTTCGGCGATCAGCTGCTGACGGCCGCGATCGCCATCGTCGCCGTCATCGGGTTGTACATCCTGTTCCGCTTCACCCGGCTCGGTTCCTCGATGCGCGCCGCTGTCGATGATCCCGACCTGCTCGATCTCCAGGGCACCAACCCGGTCCGCGTTCGGCGCCTGGCGTGGATGTTGGGGTGCATGTTCGCATCGCTGTCGGGCGTGCTCATCGTGCCACTCGTCGGGCTGCAGCCGTACACACTCACGTTCCTGGCCACCTACGCCTTCGGCGCAGCCGCGATCGGAGGGTTCGCCAGCATCCCGATCACGTTCATCGGAGGGCTGCTCGTGGGCGTCGCCCAGGACGTGGTCGGCTACGTCGTCTCCGACCGGAAGTGGACCACCCTCGACGGACTGCCCGATGCACTGCCGTTCGTGATCCTCTTCCTGGTCCTGCTCGTGCTGCCCAAGGCCAAGCTCGCGCCGAAGTCGTCGGCCGAGGCCCGACCCCCACTGCAGTGGAAGGGACCGCCGGAGCTGCGGATCGCCGTCGGCGTCCTCGTTGTCGGCGCGCTGGCGCTCGTGCCGACGTTCGCCGGAACGAAGTTGTCGTTCTTCACATTCGGGCTGTGCCAGGCCATCCTCATCCTCTCGCTCGGGCTCCTGGTCAAGACCAGCGGCCAGGTGTCGTTGTGCCAGGCCACGTTCGCCGGGATCAGTGCCGTCGCGTTCTCCCAGTTCACCATCGGCCTCGGCATCCCGTGGCTTCCTGCGTTGTTCCTCGCCGGCCTCGTCGCCGTCCCCGTCGGCGCGCTGGTGGCGCTCCCGGCGATCCGCCTCCATGGGATCTACCTGGCCCTCGCGACGTTCGGGTTCGGGATCTTGATGCAGCGCCTGTTCTTCCCGCAGACCTGGATGTTCTTCACCTTCAGCGGGTCACGCAAGGTCCGTTCGCCATTCGGCACCACCAGTCCCACCGCGCGCTACTTCGTGGTCCTGCTCGCACTCGTGCTGGTCGCCGGGTTGATCGTGGTGATCTCGCAGTCCCGGCTCGGCCGGGTTCTGCGCGGGATGTCCGACACCCAGACCGCCGTGTCCACCCTCGGTCTGTCGATCAACGTCACCAAGATCATCGTCTTCTGCATCTCCGCGTTCATCGCCGGCATCGGCGGGATCATGTACGGCATGGCCTTGACCAACATCGACGGGTCCACGCAGGCGTTCCAACCGTTCAACTCGCTGGTGTTGATCGCGATCCTCACCCTGGCCGCCTTCCGCGAGCCGTGGTACGCCGTGATCGCCGGGGTCACTGCGGTCATCCCCGGCTTCTTCGATGGAGCCCGTACGCCGCAGATCCTCAACCTCGGGTTCGGATTCTTCGCGATCCTGGTCGCGATGCAGGGCGGGCACCCCCAGATGGTGCCGGCGCTCCAACAGTTCTTCGGCCGCTTCGGCCGCCGCCGATCCAACCCCCCGGATCTGGCGACGGTCGGGGCGGTCGGCGATGCGCCGTCGGCTGCACCGATCGCAGGTCGGCCAACCCCAGTGACGCAGGCGACGGCCCACGCGGTGCCGGGGCTCGAGGTGCAGCGTCTGCGGGTCAAGTTCGGCGGACTGGTCGCGGTCGAAGACGTGACGCTGGTTGCTCCGCTGGGCGCGATCACCGGTCTGATCGGCCCCAACGGCGCCGGCAAGACCACCACGTTCAACGCCTGTAGCGGCATCAACCGCGACGTCGGCGGGCGCATCCTCTTCAAGGGTGCCGAGGTCTCCACCCGTCCCGCAGCAGAGCGGGCCAGGATGGGCCTGGGGCGGACTTTCCAGCGGATGGAGCTCTGCGACTCGCTGACCGTCTTCGACAACGTCGCTCTCGGCAACGAATGCGCTGCGGCCGGGCGGCGGATCCTTGGTCAGATCGCAGCACCTCGCCGCGAGAAGGCGGCCACGCTCGCCGCCGCGACCGATGCGATCGCGCTGTGCGGGATCGGGCAACTGGTCGATCAGCAGGCCGGTGCACTGTCCACCGGCGAGCGTCGCCTGGTCGAGCTGGCGCGCTGCCTGGCCGGCCCGTTCGAGCTGCTCCTCCTCGACGAGCCGTCGTCCGGACTCGATCGCGCCGAGACGTCCTTGTTCGCCGACGTCCTCGAACGCGTCGTTGCCGAGCGTGGCTGCGGCATCCTGCTCGTCGAGCACGACATGTCGCTCGTGCTCCGCGTGTGCAGCAACATCTTCGTCCTCGACTTCGGCCAGCTGATCTTCGAGGGAGCACCCGGTGACGTCGCAGCCAGTCCCGTCGTCCGCTCCGCGTACCTCGGCGCCGAGACAGAAGAGATCCGCGAGTTCGAGCAGGAGCTCGCATGACCGCCACCCTCACCCCGCCGGCAACTGCCGACACGGCGATGGCACTGGAGTTGCGCGACGTCACCGCCGGGTACTCCGGCACGACGGTGCTGCGCAACATCGACCTCGCCATCCCGGTCGGCGTCGTCACCGCGCTGCTGGGACCGAACGGTGCTGGCAAGAGCACCCTCCTCAAGACCGTCTCCGGACTGATCCGACCCACGTCGGGCTCGGTGCACCTCGATGGCGTCGACGTCTCCAAGTTCGCCCCGTTCCAGCGGGCGGCCCTCGGCCTGTGCCACATCCCCGAGGGTCGAGGGGTGTTCCGGTCGCTGACTGTGCGCGAGAACTTGCGACTCCAGGCCCAACCGGGCACCGAAGCGGAGGCGACCGAGCGATGCATCGCCGCCTTCCCGATCCTGGGCGAGCGCATCGGCCAGATCGCGGGCACGCTCAGCGGCGGTCAACAGCAGATGCTGGCGATGTGTCGCGCCTACGCACGCTCGCCCCGCCTGGTGCTCGTCGACGAGGCGTCACTGGGACTCGCGCCGATCGTCGTCGACGAGATCTTCACGTTCCTCGCCACCATCACCGCCGAAGGCTCGTCGCTGTTGATCGTCGATCAATTCGTGTCGCGTGCCCTCGCGATGGCGTCCACCGCATATCTGCTCGCGCGTGGCGAGATCGCGTTCGCCGGCACCTCAGCCGAGCTGCGCGATGGTGACATGTTCCAGCGCTACCTCGGCGGCGACGCGTGAAGGTCGTCATCGACGCCGGTCGCTGCAACGGGCACGGACGGTGTTACAGCCTGGCTCCCGCACTGTTCGACGCCGACGACAGCGGCCGCGGTGTCGTCGTCGGCGATGAGGTCGCGGCCGACCAGTTGGATGCCGCCCGCGCGGCCATCGCGAACTGTCCAGAACTGGCCATCACGATCGCCGATCACAGCGCGACACAGCACTGAGCCGGGCTCGCTGACCCGGGCATCCGGGCCGTCGCTCACTTGGGAAGGCCGAGCGCGCGTTCACCGACGATGTTGCGCTGCACCTCGTTGGACCCGCCGTAGATCGTCTCTGCCCGAGCATTGAGCGCCGTCAGCTGCGTCGTGGTCAGCTCGTAGTCGACACCGACGAGATCGGACTGGATTCCTTCGAGGCGCATCGCCAACTCACCCATCTCGCGATGCCATCCAGCCCACATCAGCTTGGCGACCGAAGATTCCGGACCGAGCCGCCCATTGCGCATCAGGCTGGTCAGCATGCGGTAGTTGGTCCAGCGGATGATCTCCATGCCGGTGTGGGCGCGGGCCAACTGCTGGCGAACCACGGGATCGCCCGCGCTGCCGCGGCGACGGGCGGTATCGATCGCGGCCTCGACCTCGTAGCGGAAGCCGAGGATCATCGGCAGCGTGGTGAGCGCGCGCTCCTGGCCCAGCGTGCCCATCATCACCTCCCACGCTCCATGCACCGCGCCGACGACGAAGTCGGACGGCGTGCGCGCATCCGTGAAGAACACCTCGCAGAACTCGTGGGTGCCCGCCAGGGTGCGGATCGGCCGCACGTCGACGCCGGGTTGATGCCGATCGATCATCAGCATCGAGATCCCGCGATGCCGCTGCGAGCCTGGGTCCGTCCGGCAGAGCACATAGATCCAATCGGCGAACATCCCGAACGTGTTCCAGATCTTCTGGCCGTTGATCACCCACTCGCCGCCGTCGAGGACGGCCCTGGTGCGCAGCGAGGCGATGTCGCTGCCCGCCTCGGGCTCGCTGAAGCCCTGGCTCCAGAACTCCTCCACTCGCGTGATCGGCGGCAGGAACCTGGCCTTCTGCACATCGGTGCCGAAGTGCAGCAGCGTCGGCCCGAACAGGTCGCGCCCCTGCACCCCAACCCAGTAGGGCGCCCGAGCCTCGGCGAACTCGAGGTAGCTGATGATCTCCTCGTTCAAGGTTCCGCCCCGCCCGCCGTACTCGCGGGGCCAGGAGATGCTCAGCCAACGATCTGCGGCGAGCAAGCGCTCCCACTCCCGACGGATCTCCCAGTGCGAGTCATCGGTTGGGCCGCCGACGCCGAGGTACCGGCGGAACTCGCCCACGAGGTGATCCGCAAGCCAGTCACGGAGCTCTTCACGGAACAGGTCCTCGGCCTTCGAGTAGGCGAAGTCCACGCTCAGCGGCCCTTGATCTTCATCTTCTGGGGGAACTCGGCGTACTCCGCCGTGTCGTGCGACTGGCTCTCGGCGGCGAGGCCCATGCCCAGCACCTGCACCGCGTTGCCGCGCAGGATCTGGTTGAGCAGGCCCTTGGTGTCCTGCACGGCCTGAGGCGGCAGTGCGGCGAGGCGATGAGCAAAGGCCGTCGCCTGCGTGACGACCTCGTCCGCGGGCACTGCGAAGTTGGCCAGGCCCATCTCCACCGCGACCGCAGCCGGGATGCGGTCGCCAGTGAGGAGGTACTGCTTGGCTCGGAGCAGCCCGATGTGCGACGGCCAGGTGACTACACCACCGTCACCCGCCACGAGCGCACTGGCGACGTGCGGATCGGCCACGAACGTGTCCTCGGACATGAACACGATGTCGCAGAGGGTCATCAGCGTGGCGCCGAGCCCGACCGCAGGTCCGTTCACGGCGGCCACGACGGGCACGTGCACGTTGAGCATCTCGTCCACCAGTCGCCGCGCCTGGCGCATCGTCTTGCGGCGCTCGGCGAAGTCGGTGCGGAACAGCTCGAAGTCGTCGAGGCTCCCTCCGGCCGAGAACGCACGTCCGTTGCCGGTCAGGACCACCGCCCTCACGTCCGTGTCGGCCTCGATCTCGGTCCACAGGGCGCCGAAACGTCGATGCAGTTCGCCGTCGAAGGCGTTCATCGCCTGCGGACGGTTCAGGCGCACGATGCGCACCGGGCCGTCCACCTCGACGACGAGCGGGCCGAGTTCTTCGATCATGGCGAGATCCCCTTCACCGAAACGTGTGTGGACGACAGGGGCGAGGGCCCAACGTGCCACCCCGAAGACTAACTGAGATAGATCAGTTACCTCTATTCTAGCTGGATCGGATCGCGTCGACGACCTCTGGCCACATCGCCGGATCCGACGGGTAGGTCGCGTAGATGGTGATCCGAGTCGCCACCGGTCCCCATCGTCGGCGCAGCCCGGCACCGACGGTCGCGGGGTCACCGACGACGGCGAAGGCGTGGAGCAACTCGTCGTCGATGGCGTCGCCCATGTCCGACCAGCGACCCTCCTTCGACAGGCGGGTCAGCTCCGGTTGCAGGTCGCCCCAGCCATGCAACTCCAGCACGGGTCGGTACGCGGGCGTGGAGGCATAGAAGGCGATCTGGTCCTTGGTGCCCTTGATGGCCGCCGCCAGCTCCTCCTCGTTGCGGCCGACGCAGGCGAACGTCGGGCCGGCCAGAGCGAACCCGTCGAGATCGCCGTGATCCCCGGCGGCTCGGCCGCGCAGCAACGCCGGCAGCGTGATCTCGGCCAGGTAGCGCTCGGTGGTGAACGGATGGAAGAAGAAGCCGTCGCACACCTCACCAGCGACCTCGGTCATCCGCTCGCCGACACCTGCCAGGTACACCGGCGGCGGGCCGAACGGGTGCGGCTCCGGGGCGAAGAACGGCGTCATCAGGGTGTGGGTGTAGAAGTCCCCGCGGAAATCGAGCCGGTCGCTCGTCTCCCAGCTGGTCCAGATCGCCCGCATCGCCAACACGAGCTCGCGCATGCGTGCCGCCGGGTGTGACCAGGGCATCGAGAACCGGCGCTCGATGTGCGGCTTGATCTGGGAACCGAGGCCCAGCACGAACCGGCCACCGGAGTATTGGGCGAGGTCGTATGCCGCGTTGGCGAGGGTCATCGGCGATCTCGCGAACGCAATCGCGATCGCGGTGCCGATCGTCAGCCGTTCCGTCGCCTCAGCGGCCTGGAGCAGCTGCAGGAACGGCTCGTGCTTGGTCTCGCCGACCCACAGCCCATCGAAGCCCGCCGCCTCGATGGCGCGGGCCGCCTGCTTGGTGTCCGTGATCGCCTTGGTCAGCGTCGAATCAACCAGCACGGTTGACCCCGGTCTGCCCGATCGGACCGAGCACCGCATCTGCGACGCGCCGACGCTGCCATGAGGAGACACCGAACATCGCCTGGTTGAGCATCGCCCGCTTGAGGTAGAGATGGGTGTCGTGCTCCCACGTGAAGCCGATGCCACCATGGCTCTGCAACGAGTCTCCACAGATGGTCACCGCCGCGTCGCAGACGTAGGCCTTGGCCGTCGCGACAGCGATCGTGCGCTCACGACTCGACGGCGTCGGGCTCTCCAGGTCGATCGCCGCGGCAGCGTTGTCGACAGCCACCCGACTCGTTTCGACGAGCATCACGGCGTCGGCAAGGCGGTGCTTGATCGCCTGGAACGAGCCGATCGAGCGTCCGAACTGGAACCGCTGCTTGACGTAGTCGGCGGTGCGTTCCACGACGACCTCAGCGATCCCGAAGCTGTCGAGGGCCATCGCCGTTGCGCCGATGTCGACAGTGGCCTCCAACAACCCGGTCCCGTCGACCGGTCCCGCGAGCAGGCCTTCGCTGCGGACCGCGACCCGATCGAAGCGCACGGTGGCGGGCCGGCGGGTCTGGTCGAGGGTGGCCGTCGGCACCACCGTGATGCCGCCGTCGGTCCGGTCGACCACGGCTGCGATGATCCCGTCCTCACCTGCAGCGAAGACCACGAGCACGTCGGCGGCTGCTGCGTCGAGCACGAAGGTGGCCTCGCCGTCGATGACGACGCCGCCGTCGGCGCCGGCCGTCCAGCGCGGACCAACCGTGGCCGCCGAGCAATGTCCCCCGGGTCCCGCGAATGCGACCGTGGCCATCAGCGTGCCGTCGACGATTCTGGGAACCACCGTTGCCGCAGCCACGGTGTTCGGCGCGAGCACGAGCGCATTCGCCGCGATGATCGCGCTCGAGACCAACGGCGTTGCTGTCACGGCGCGGCCGAGCTCGGTGAGCACTCCGGCCACGTCGGCGAACAGGCCGTCGGAGCCGCCGCTCGCGTCGGGGACGTGGATCCCCGTCCAACCCAGCCGCACGAGATCCGCGTACAGCACCGGATCGTGCCCGAGTGGATCATCGAGCAGCGCACGGACGCGACCCATCGGGGCGCGATCGACCAGGACCCGGCGCGCGGTCTGGCACAGCTCGGCGCGTTCGATGGACGACATCCCAGCGGCGCTCATCGCCGAGCGCCTTCTGGCCGCGGCTCTCTGGCCAGACCGAGCACCTGCTCGCCGACGATGTTGCGCATGATCTCGTTCGTGCCTCCACCGATGGTCCACGAGTACGAGTGGATGAAGTCGCGGGCGAAGTCGTGCGTCTCCCAACCGCTGCTGGACACGCCGGGGCGCAACAGTTGGCCCGCCGGTCCGTGCAGCTCGGACGCGAATCGCATCAGCCGTTGCAACAGCTCGCTGTAGTAGATCTTGACCACCGAGGCCTCCGGGCCGGCGCCCCCGTGATGGAGCAGGTTGGTGACCATCCGGGTCAGCACCAGGCGGAGGATCTCGACCTCGCCGTACAGACCACCGATCGCCTCCCGGACTGCGCTGTCGTCGAGCACGGGCGAGCCGTCCGGCATCGTCCACGCAGCCGCCGCAGTGAGCAGGAAGTCGCGGCCGTTGCGGCGCAGCAGCTCGGCCAACCCGATCAGCGCGACCGCCCGTTCGGAGCCGAGCGTGGCTTGGGACACCGCCCAGCCACCGTGTTCCGGGCCGATGAGGTTCTCTGCCGGGATGACCACGTCGGTCATGAAGGTTTCGCAGAACTCGGAGTCGCCGACCAGGTTCTTGATCGGCCGCACCTCGACTCCTGGCGAACGCATGTCCATCACGAAGAACGAGATGCCCTTGTTCTTCGGCGCATCCAGATCCGTACGGGCGAGGAGGATGCACTGTTCGGCCTCACGCGCCATCGAGGTCCAGATCTTCTGGCCGTTGACCACGTAGTGATCCCCGTCGCGCACGGCCCGGGTCTGGAGGCCGGCGAGATCGGAGCCGGCATTGGGTTCGGAGAAGCCCTGGCACCAGATCTCTCCGCTCGCGATCGCCGGCAGGTACCGCTGCTTCTGCGCCGGTGACCCGGCATGGATGATCGCCGGCGCAGCGTTGAACACCGAGACCTGGGTGATCCCGAGGCGTGGCGCGTCGCCACGGGACAGCTCCTCGTACAGCACGACCTGCTCGGGCAGGCTCATCTCCACCCCACCCCACTCGCGCGGCCAGTGGGGGATGAAGTATCCGGCCTCGGCGAGCCGGTCACGCCACCAACGCTGGAACTCGATGTAGCCATGGTGGTCCGCACCGCGTTGCTGCTCGCGCCAGTCGGGTGGGATCGTCGCTGCGCACCACCGGCGGACCGAGTTGCGAAGCTCGTCGAACTCGCCGCCGTCCGGTCCGATTGCTGCAATCGTCGCGTCCATTCGATTCAGTATACTGATCTTGCGGAACACGTCGAATCGCGTGTACCGCTAGATCATTGTCCTCTATAGTGCCATCGGGGTCGGGGTGGCCCGTCAAGACGAGGGGGTTGGGCACATGCCGCGACTACAGGGCAAGGTCGTCGCCATCACGGGGTCGGGATCAGGTCTCGGACGCGAGTGCGCACTGTTGTTCGCCAGCGAGGGCGCGAAGGTGATCACCAGCGACTACGTGCACGGCAGGGCAGAGAGAGTGGCGGCAGAGGTGGTCGCGGCTGGTGGCGAGGCGTACGGGATGCAAGCCGATGTCCGGGTCGAGGCCGACATGGAGCGCCTGGTCCAAGCGACCGTCGACCACTTCGGACGGATCGACATCATGCACGCCAATGCCGGCGTTCCTGAGCCCGGCTTCGGAGCCAACGCGTTCCACGAGCTCTCGCTCGACGACTGGAACAACATCTTCGCGACCAACCTCACGGGCATCTTCCTCGCATGGAAGCACGCCGCCAGGCAGCTGATCGCCCAAGGCGAGGGCGGCACCTTGATCGCGACGACGTCGGCATCATCGCTCAACGCCTATCCCGGCTTCCCGGCATACACGGCCAGCAAGGCTGGAGCGAACGGGGTTGTCCGCGCCGCGGCAATCGAGTGGGGTCGATACGGCATCCGCGCGAACGGACTCGCCCCGACCCACGGGATGTCGATCAACTTCGCGCTCCCCCAGGAGGCCGCAGTACTGGGCCTCAGCTACGAGCAGATGGCACCGTGGGACCCCGACAAACGGGCGATGCCGCTGCGCCTCGGCACGCCACCGACGTTGCTCGACAACGCCTACGTCGCGCTGTTCCTGGCCAGTGACGAGTCGCGCTACATGAGTGGCCAGGTGCTCGCTTCGGTCGACGGTGGCAATTTCGCACGCACCTCGATCATCATGCCGGGCGACCTCGGTGCTGGGGACGGCGTGCTCCCGGACGAACTCCGCGATGTCGTCGAGGGAGCGAGCTGAGATGACCATCGAGGACCACCCTCACGGCGACGCTCACGACTCCGCCCACGACCATGCCAATGCCATGTCCCGGCAGGTGTTCGATGACGAAGAGGGCCTGCGCGTCCTCGCCAGCGAGAGCCCGCAGCCCTACTACATCCAGCTCCGCGAGCGCTGCCCGTTCATCCACAACGCCGATGGCTCGGTGACATCGTTGCGGATGGCCGACATCAACACCCTCAACCGCAGCCACGATGTGCTCGGCAACGGCGGGCGCGGACCTTCGATGGGTGGAACCCGGCCGCTGATCCCACTCGATCTCGATGGCCCGCAGCACACCAAGTACCGCAAGCTCCTCGATCCTCTGTTCGCGCCACGTCGGGTCGCACTCCTCGAGGACCAGATCCGAGAACGCTCGCGCACGCTGATCGACACCTTCATCGACATCGGAGAGGTCGACATCTTCGGCGCCTACTGCGAGCCACTACCGTCGTCGATCTTCCTCGGGATCATGGGTCTTCCCCTCGAGCAGCTCGACTTCTTCCTGTCGTTCAAGAACGGCATCTTGAAGCACGACCACTCGAAGGGGATCGACCAGATCATGGCTGACATCACGTCCGCCAGCAAGCAGTGCTACGCCTACTTCGAGCACGCCATCGACGAGCGCTCTGCACGCGAACACGCTGGCGACGATCTCCTCGGATGGCTCGTCACTGCATCGGTCGACGGCGTCTCGCTGACCCGAGAGGAGCAGCTCGACATCGTCTACCTGCTCATGATCGCGGGCCTCGACACGGTGGCGTCGTCGATGGCGTGCCTCATCACCTGGCTTGCCCGTCACCCCGAGCGATGCCAGGAGGTGAAGGAGCAGCCGACGCTGTGGCCGGCCGTTGTCGAGGAGCTGATGCGCTTCACGTCGCCCGTGTCCACCGGGTACAGGTATCCGCAGGTGGCGATGGAGGTCGGTGGCGAGAAGCTGGAGGCTCTGCAGCAGGTCGTGGTGTCCTGGGCCGCGGCCAACCTCGATCCGGACACGTTCGCCGATCCGTTGACCGTCGACTTTCACCGCGAGTCCAACCCGCACATCGTCTTCGCGAGCGGGTTTCACCGCTGCCTCGGCTCCCACCTGGCCCGACTCGAGATCCGCATCGCGCTCGAGGAACTGGTGGCCCGTCTGCCGGAGCTCCGCATCCGCGTTGACCACGACGTGCAGTTCACCGCAAACCCGCGAACCCCCACCAACGGCATCCCGCTGGTCTGGGACACAGAGAACGGCTGAAGATATGGGACTGCTCGACGGCAAGGTCGCCTTCATCACCGGCGCGGCCCGCGCCCAGGGACGCAGCCACGCCCAGCGACTCGCCGCAGAGGGCGCTGACATCATCGCCATCGACATCTGTGCGCAAGCCGCGCCGGTGGCCTACCCGACTGCGACTGCCGACGACCTCGACGAGACGGCGCGCCTGGTTGAGAAGGAGGGCCGCGCAATCATCGCCAGGGTCGCCGACGTGCGCGACCAAGCCGCCCTCGATGCCGCTGTGGCCGACGGAGTGCATGCCTTCGGCAGGCTGGACATCGTCGTCGCGAACGCCGGGATCTCCACATGGGGCAGGTTTTGGGAGATGCCAGACGACACCTGGCAGGCGATGATCGACATCAACCTCACAGGTGTCTGGCGCACCTTCAAGGCGGCCGCCCCGGCGATGATCGCTGCAGGAAACGGCGGCTCGATGATCGCGATCGCGTCGGTCGCGGGGATCAAGTCGTTGCCGTGCCAAGCGCACTACAGCGCGGCCAAGCACGGAGTGGTCGGCCTGACCAAGACGGCAGCGATCGAACTGGGCGAGTACGGCATTCGGGTCAACTCGATCCATCCGTGGGGTGTCCAGTCGGCGATGGTCGAGGACCCGACGATCAGTTCCGTGCTCGCCGACCACCCCAACTACGCCAACTCGTTCGGCTCCATCCTGCCGGTCCCACAGCTGGCCGAGCCCGGTGACATCTCCGATGCGGTCGTGTACCTGGCGAGCAACCTGTCGCGCTGCGTCACCGGCATCCAGCTACCCGTCGACATGGGCGCCACCACGGTGTGAGCGGCCGCCGAATCAGCGTCGGCTGCAGCCCGGTCGGCTGCACGTGGTGGGCGTCAGACGCGGGGCGTCCGATCGAACGGGACATCACGATCGGGCTGGGGCTCGCGCGGTAGGCCGAGGGCGCGTTCGCCGAGGACGTTGCGCTGGATCTCATCAGTTCCCCCGCCGAGGCCCGCGGCAAAGCTGGACAGCGCCATGTGCTGCACCGCGCCACCGTCGGGCGCATCGGTGCCGGACAGCATGCCGGCGGCACCGAGCAACGGCATCGCCAGGTCGCGGGAGCGCCGGGCGAGGTTCGACATCGCGAGCTTGCCGATCGATGCCTCGGCGCCGGGGCGTCCCTCGCGCGAGTTGTCCCTGGCACGAATCGTCGTGAGACGGTTGACCTCGAGCCGGCTGACGTAGTCCGTCAGCTGTTGTCGCAGCGCCCCGTCACCGGATCGGCCGCTGTTCGCGGCGAGCCGCAATGCCGCGGATCGCGGCAGAAGGTATCCGCCGCCGATCCGTGCCCGTTCTGGTTCGCCATCGCGCGACGGGGGTGCCAGGAGATCGCCGAGCCGTTGATCGAGGAGTCCGTTGGCTGCACCGGGAGCGAACGTGGCACCGGCGGACCTTCGCCCGCCGATGTTGGCGCGCTCGTGGGCGAGGGTCGTCTGGGCCACTCGCCACCCTTCGCCCAAGCCTGCGACGATCCGGTCGTTGCCGACGCGTGCGTCGGTGAGGAAGACCTCATCGAACTCGGCGTCGCCGTTCATCTGCCGAAGCGGGCGGGTCTCGATGCCCGGCTGATGCATGTCGATCACGAAGTAGGTGATCCCGAGGTGCTTGGGCACGGCGGGGTCCGTACGCGCGAGCAGCAGCCCGCGGTCCGCCCGGCTGGCCCCCGAGTTCCACACCTTCTGGCCGTTGACGATCCACTCGTCCCCGTCACGCACCGCTCGGCACTGCAACCCGGCGAGGTCAGACCCTGCGTCCGGTTCGGAGAACAACTGACACCACGATTCCTCGCCTCGAGCCAGGACCGGC
The DNA here is from genome assembly GCA_025463425.1 of Ilumatobacteraceae bacterium. GTDB lineage: Bacteria > Actinomycetota > Acidimicrobiia > Acidimicrobiales > Ilumatobacteraceae > WLMZ01. Next base: position 18,767 of record JAOBWQ010000396.1, read on the forward strand.
ACCCAGGCCCACCGCTGCTCGGCCGTGCCGTGCACGAGCAGGGTCGGCGCGCCGAGGTGTTGGCCGACACCGCTCGGGGGGCCGGCCGCGCCCGCCGCCGCGAGCGCATCCGAGACGAGACGCGACTCGGCTGCGGAGAATCCGAGACCGCCCAGACCCTGCGGCCAGGTCGGAAACGCAAGACCGGCTTCGAAGAGCGCTGACCACCACTCGCGCAGCGTGGCTGCGGTTGACCAGTTGGAATCGATCCACGACTCCACTTCCCCGATGTCCATCAATTCAGTATACTCATCTTGGCAATTGGGTTCCGTTCAATGATCTTCACGATGAACGGCCGTACGGTTGGTTAGCATCTCGGCCAGTGACCTCCCCATCGCGCATCCGCGTCCCGAAGACTGCCGAGCTCGTTGCCGGCAACATCCGCAACCGAATCGTGCGAGGCGAGCTCGAGATGGATGAGGCTCTCCCACCAGAGAGTGCGCTGATGGAGGACTTCAACATCAGCCGGCCGACCCTGCGCGAGGCCTTCCGCATCCTCGAGTCAGAAGGCCTCATCACCGTCCGTCGCGGCTCGCGCGGTGGCGCACGCGTGCAGGTTCCCGACACCGACGTGGCCGCCCGCTATGCGGGGTTCGTGCTCCAGAGCCGGGGCACCACTGTGGCCGATGTGCTCAACGCACGAGTCATGGTCGAATCGCCTGCGGCCGGGATCGTCGCCCGCCGACGCGATCACGTCGCATGCGCGCGCCGGTTGCGTGCCTGGCTCACCGAGGCCGCCGCTCAGCTCGACACACCGGCATACACGGAGCGGTTCCACGAGTTCAACCGGATGCTCGTCGCGATGACCGAGAACGAGACCCTCATCCTTTTCACCGCGATGCTCGAACACATCAGCGATGCCGCCTCGACGACATACACCCGAGTTCCCCACGCCGACGACACCAAGCTCGCGCACAAGGCCAACCGGACGCGCCATGTACTGACCGATCTCATCGAGGCCGGCGACGCTGTGGCGGCGGAGGATCTGTGGCGTCGCCATCTCAGCGACGCCGGACAGGTCCTGGTCGCCAATCGCGGCACCACGGTCATCGACGTCCTGGCCTGAGGCTGCGGCTCCGGTCCGCAGGTTCGCTCAAAGGATCGACGCGAAGCGTTCGATCAGCGAATCGATCTCGATCGCGCATTCGATGAACCGCTCGACCTCGCCACCGCCGGGGTCGAGGACCTCCTCCCAGTTGTCGAGCTCGACAGTGCCCAATTCCAACGCCCTGACGCGCTCGGCGAGCGGCCGGTCCGAAGCGGCGAGATCGCGGCACAGCCGCTTCAACGTCGCGGTCTTCGCTGCGGCGAAGGGGTGCTCGCGCCGAACCCAGCGCACGTGCTCCGGGGCCATCGCGACGATCAGATCACAGGTCGCGATCACCTGGGCTGTTGCCTGCCGACTGCGATGATCCGGAGCTGGAAACCCGATCGCGGCAAACCCGGCGCGGGTACGGAACGACATCGGCAGCCCCTCCACGACGAGCGTTCCGGCTGTGGTGACGACGAGGTCCGGCCGCAGGCGCTGGAGCACCTCGCCGCCGATCACCGAGCGTGTCGCGTTCCCCGTGCAGACGAAGAGGACCTGCGCACCGCCGGTCGCGCTGGTCGCATCGACCTGGCTCATCCGCAGGCCTGTCGAACGACGCGGGGGACTTCTCCAGGATGTTGATGCCGCAGGCGGTGTGCACTTCTCGGTGACGGTCGATCGTTCCCGCGCTGCCTGTCGATCAGTGTCTGTCGCCGCGAGGATCCGGTGCCGATCATTCAGTCGCAGGGCCCGATCCGTGCGTGCGGATGTAGGCGTCGGCGATGTCGCGGATCAGTCGGTTGTGACGCGTGGGCCGAATCAGCGTGATGGCGGCGGTGGGGAGTGGTGGCTGCGTGTCGAGGAGCGCGATGCCGGGTGGTGGTGTGTCGACCAGGAGCTCGGCGGGAGTGATCGCGATGCCGACCCCAGCACTGACGAGGCCGAGAACCGCGTCGAGCGTGAATGCGTCCTGCAGGGTCAGGTCGGTCGCATGTCCACGGATGTGGTCGATCATGCGCTGGTGTGTCGGTTCCCGGGCTGCTGGGGTGACGATGGTGCGACCGGTGAGCGATGCGAGTGGCACCGAGTCGAGGGCCACCAGCGGGTCGTGGATGCTGACAGCGAGGACGTAGTGAACGGCCTCGACGACGGTGGCTGTGAAGCCGGGGAGGGCGACGTCGGTGCCGAGGGCGAAGCCGAGGTCGAGTGATCCGTTGCGGAGCTGATCCAGGAGTGGTTCGTTGCTGAGTTCGTGCAGATCGATCTTGATCCCGGGTGACAGCGTCCGGGCGAGGGTCACCAGGCGCGGTACCAGGCCGCGGCTGGCAGGTGGGATGTACCCCACCCGCAGGGCGGTGCTCGAGCCGGCGCGCACGGAGTCGACGGCCTGGTCGAGGGCGACGACGAGCGGACGGATCACGCTGTGGAGTTCAAGCGCTGCCGGTGTGGGCCGGACGCCTCGACCGGAGCGTTCGAAGAGGTTGACGCCGAGCTCGCGCTCGAGCGTGTGGATGTGCCGCGTGACGGCCGGTTGCGCGATGTGTTCGGCAGCGGCGGCGGCTCGCATGCCGCCGTTGTCGACCACCGCGATCAGCGAGCGGAGATGACGAAGTTCCATCGAAGTGCACATGGTACTCGATCGATCACAGTTTGATATCGACTGACTTGGAACTGATATTGGACAGGCATCAATCGACGGGTGCACCGTGGTGGCATCCGATCGACGGGCGATCGGGGTCGCCTCCCAATGGGAGTCGCTCGATCAGGAGGTTCCCATGAAGGCTGTCCGTTTCCATGAGTTCGGTGATCCAAGCGTGCTGCAGATCGACGACATCGACATCCCTGAGCCGGCCGCCGGTCAGGTCCGCGTTCGCGTCGCAGCCACATCGTTCAACCCGGTCGAGGGGAACATCCGCGCCGGGTACATGCAGGGCCCGATCCCGGTCACGCTGCCGCACACGCCGGGAATCGACCTCGCCGGGACGGTCGATGCGATCGGCGAGGGCGTGACGGGTCTGTCGGTCGGTGACCCGGTCATCGGCTTCCTTCCGATGGCGGCGCCGGGCGCCGCCGCCGAATACGCGATCGCTCCGGCCGAGGTGTTGACTGCCGCGCCGACGAACGTGCCGCTCGTCGAAGCGGCTGCGCTTCCCCTCGTCGGTCTCACCGCCTATCAGGCGCTGTTCGAGCACGCCGATCTGCAGAGCGATCAACGAGTGCTCGTCAATGGTGCGGGCGGCGCCGTCGGCGGCTACGCCGTGCAACTCGCACGCGAGGCCGGTGCATATGTGATCGCCACAGCGAGCGGCGACAGCCTCGACCGAGCGAAGGCGGCCGGCGCCCACGAGGTGATCGACTATGCGGCGGCCGACGTCGCGTCCTCACTCGAGCAGCAGGTCGACGCGCTCGTCAACCTTGCACCGATCTCTCCGGAGCAGTTCGAAGCGCTGGTGGCGCGAGTGCGCGACGGCGGCGTCGTCGTGAGCACCACTGCGTGGATGCCCACCCCGGGCGATGACGCCCGTGCCGTCCGGGCGATCACCATGTACGTCCGCAGCGATGCCAACCAGCTCGCACAACTCGTCGCCGCCGTGAATGCCAACAACCTCCAGATCGTGGTCACCGAGCGTGTCCCGCTCGACCAACTCGCAGCACTCCACGCCAAGGCAGCCGCCGACGGAATCTCCGGCAAGGCGATCGTCGTCGTCTGACCCCACCGACCTGCTGGTTCGCTGTGGTCACGTCGAAGCCCGCGCAGCTCTGGCCGCTGCCAGGCGGCAGGGACGGATCACCAACGACGTGTTCAGCAGCGCTGACCGTCGTCTCTGCGTTCGAGTAGCGCACCTCAGGTCGTTGTGCCCGAGGAGTCCATCGCCCGCTTCGGTCGCGTCTCCTTGGCCCGAGAACTCGTCCCTGCTTACCCAGCGAGCTGCTCCGTCGGCCCCAGAACATCAGAGGGACGTGCGCGCGACCGGCGCGTCGCCGCTTCGTTGATCCTCCGACGGGTTGGGCACATGCGGATTCCATTCGGTGACGAGAAGGCCGAACACCATCGAGTCGACGAATCTTCCGTCCACCCAAGCGGCCTCACGCAGCACGCCCTCGGCACGGAACCCGACCCGCACGGCGACAGCGCGCATTGCTGCGTTGTCAGCGAGTGTGTCGAGTTGGAGCCGATGCAATCCGCGGATTGTGAACCCGTATCGGCACAGAACGCGTACCACGTCAGTCCCGAATCCTCGACCGCGGAACGAGGGCCGCAGGGATATCCCCACGTGTGCCGCACGCGAATGCGTGTCGATACCCCACAGCAATGCTTCGCCGACGAGTTCGTCAGTAGCGATTTCGGCGACTGAGAAACACGCTGTCTCGTCGTTCGGTTCGGTGACTGCATACGGTGACGCCACGGACCCGGCAGACATCGGTTTCCACGGACGACTGTCTGCCCGCGACCTGGTCGCCACGTCGTCGTACAGTTCGCTGTGGAGAACGGCGACATCGGACTCGGCGCGAGCCCGAAGCATGATCTGATCCCCGCGTAGCACCGGGCGAGCCTAGTCGTGCGGCCCACAGCGCGACATCGAGACCAGTTGCAACGAGCCGTCAATGAAATCGGCGGCGCACAACACTCACTCGACGGCGACGAGAACGCGCACGGTCACCCGGGCGCCTCCCCGCCGGCTGTACCGTCGCGGTTGGAGAAGACGGCGGAGGGTGCCGAATCGATCTGTGATGTCAGGGCAGGACCTTGAAGCTGCGGTCCACGCGGGCCGCTGCACTCCATGATGCGTCGCCCGGCTGGCTGGCACGAACGGTACAAGTGCCGACCGCGAGCAGGGTGATAACGCTTCCGTTGACTCCACTTGCAGCGCAGACTGTCGGGGTCGTGGTCGCGAACTGTACGGGGAGACCACTCGTCGCCGTCCCGGTGACAGTCAGCGACGACTGAGTTGTCCTCCGGTTGGCGATGACAGCGAATGTGATGGCTTGCGTCGCCTTGGCGACCGTGAAACTACGGCTCACCGGCAGTGCAGCCTTGAAGATCGCGTCACCGGATTGGCTGGCATGGACGGTGCACGTCCCAGGAGCGATCAACATGATCGAACTGCCATCGGCGCCGCTCGTGATGCAGACGGCCGGTGTCGTGGTAGCGAACGTCACTGCCAGACCGCTCGACGCTGTCGCTGTCAGCGTGAGCGGAGACTGCGGCAACATCTGCTTGGCGATCGAGGCGAACGTGATCGTGTTGGCGAGCTTGGACACCGCAAAACTGCGGGTCACCGCAGGCGCTGCTGCATAGACGCCATCGCCCGGCTGGTCGGCGCGCACGGTGCATGTCCCGCCGTCGACGAGCACGATCGTTGAACCGTTCGTCCCTGTCGCGGCACACACCGCCGGTGTTGTCGTCGTGAACGCGACGGGCAGTGAACTGGACGCGCTTGCGGTGACGACCACCGGTGATTTGTCGATGGTGCGGGCCGGCAACGTCGCGAACGTGATCGTCTGTGCGGTTTTGGTGACGGCGAACGTGCGGGTCACATTCGGTGCCGGAGCCCACGGGGCAACCCCGGGCTGTTGCGCCGTGACGCTGCAGGTCCCTGGTCCGATCAGGATTGCGCTTCCGCCGATGACGGTGCAAACGGCGGGCGTCGTCGACACGAAGGACACGGCGAGACCTGATGTTGCCGTCGCGTTGAGTGCGACGGGTGACTCGGTCATCCTCTTCGCTGTCGGCGCTGTGAATCTGATCGTTTGCGCCTTGCGCACGTCGAGGACAGCGGTCGCTGTCATCGTCCCGACCGTGGCAGTCACTGTCCGGACCCCGACGGTCGTGGCCCGGCAAACGTTCACGGTGCATGTCCCTGATGGGGTGATCACGAACGTGGACGTCGGCGTCACGTCACTGAGCGGTTGGTTGTAGGCGTCAAACGTGGTGACGGCGAAGGTCTGCAACACACCGGTCGCAACGACCGCAACGGCCGGCGCGACGGCGATGCGTGTGGCCGGGCCGACGAAGACGATTGGTTGGGCCCCGAGGTTCTGGGGGACGCCGTTCGCGTCGAGGCGGGCATTGCCGCCGGCGGGAACCGTCATCGACGCCGTCGCATCCGGTGTGGTCACCTTGACCTGCCCTGTGGTGACCGCCACGGTGACGCTGCCACAGGTCAGTGTCGCGCTCGTCCCCGGAGAGAGCTCTGCGCTGAACCCGCCGCAAACGTTCATCACCGCCGGAGCCGTACCTCCTTGAGGGACGGCGACCGTGACGCCGTCCGGGGCGGACGCGTCGGTGACTGACACTGACGTCGGGATCGACGTGAACGACCCGGTCAGCCCGAAACCGTCGGCGAGAGTATTCGTCACCGTATACGAGGCATCGACGTTGATGCTGTTGCCGGACGTGTCGGTTGCAGTGACGTCGAACGGGACCGGTCCGGGCGTGTCCGCCGGCAGCGAGGAACCGGCAGCGAACGTGCCGGTGCATGTCGCGATGCCGACGTTGTCAGCACACGTGTAGCCGGCGGTTGCAGCCGTCAACAACGGATACGACCCCCCAGCGACTGGTGAGGTGACGCTCGCCGTGGGTGGAGTGGTGTCGCCGCCCCCGACAAAGTTCGCGGTCACGGAACGGTCTGCGCCCAGAACGATCGTGCATGTCAGACCGGTGCACGACGCGGCGTCGGGACCGTACCAACCGTCGAAATGGGATCCGCCCCGCGCTTCGGCGACGAGGGTCACGCTGGCACCGTCGTCGAGCTGCGCAACGCAGTCCCCGGAGCAGCCGGCACCGCCGGGGCGCCGGGTGACGACACTGTGGTCGATGGAGTGCGTGTCTAGGACGGTGACACGCAACGACTTGTACGCGGACTGCGCTGAAGCGTCGGGGAGTGTCGCAAGCAGCGGGTCGCGCAGGCCGATGTCGTAGTCGTCGAGCATCGACCAGTCCGTGTCGATCGCCCAGGCGAGCACGCCGACCACACCGGCGGCGAACTGGGCGGAGAGCTTGGCCCGGAACGCCGCGGCGCGCCCGGCGAGCGTGCCGCGGGTGTCGCGCGGGTTGATGCCGGTTTCGCCGACGAACACGGGTTTGTCGAGCGCGTTGCATTGGTCGATCCGGAACGCGAGACCATTGAACGCGTCACCGGGCATGGGGTCGTTCGGCGAGCCGTAGTCGTGGTATTCGCACAGGTCGATCGTGTCGACATCATGGACCGCTGCGTACTCGAGGTATGAGGCGCCACATTGTCCGCTGCCGATCGTGCCCAAGCTGACCAAATGGTTCGGGTCGACTTGCTTGATCAGCCCGGACACGTCTTCGGCGAAGTCATGCAGGATGACTGCGGCATTCGTCGGACACGATTCGGGGCCCTGGGGGGTGTCACGGTGGATGATCTCGGCTTCGTTCATCAACTGCCAGGCCAGGATCGTCGGGTCCGTCTTGTATCGTGCCGCCACCTCGGCAACCCATGACCGGTAGTCGGTCGTCCCGCCCGGATGAGGCGTCGTCTTGTACCCGTCGATGAACCAGGTGTCGAGCTTCTTTTCGCCGCCGGTGCCGTTGGGTCCATCGCAGTCCGGCCATTCGTTGGCGAGTACCGGTATCACCCGGATGTTGCGGAACGCGGCCAACGCCAGGGTCGTGTCGAACGCCGACCAGTCACGCACACCGTTCAAGGTCGCTTGCGGTTGGAAGAACCAGGCGCGCACCACCGACCCCGGCGGGATGGCGTCGAACGTGTCGGTGAGCAGCGACGAGTTGTTCAACTGGTACCAGCAGCCGTCACGGTTGTTGGCGTTGTAGATGTTGACCCCGGCGAAGGTGTATGGGGAGCCATCGAGTCGTAGCTGAGTGCCCGAGCGGGTCACGAAGCCTTGCTGGCAAACCTGCGGCTTCGGCATGGTCGGCTCTGTGGAAACGGCGCAGTCGAGCGGCGCCGAACTCGACCTCGAAGGCAACGACAGCACGACCGCCGTCACTGCCGAAGCGACCGCGGCGACCACTGCGGCTCGTCGCATCCGCAACATGTGTCGTGACGGAACCAGGAGTGCTGCCTGGCGTGACTCGTGCGTCATGACGGGCCCCTTCCCTCGGGTCCCAACCGTACCACTCGACAATTCGGCGGATTCCCGGACCGAGACCGCCGCACCCGGAGGCGCTCACGCACGGGTTGGTTCAAGGGACGCTCCGCACCTGCCACGATTGATGTTTCCGGCGCAACAGAGGAGAAGAGATGCGTGAGTTCAGGTTGGTTCACGTCGGCGTGGCTGCGGCCCTCGCCGTCGCGTCGTTGATGGCGGCGAAGCTCGTCCAGGCCACCGACCCGCCGGGTGCGTCCGCACCGTCGGTGTTCGTGTCGATCACCCCGTGCCGCTTGTTCGACACGCGCCCTGGCTCCGGTCTCGGTCCGCGCACCACACCCATCGGACCGCTCGACACGGCAACGTTCCCGGTGTGGGGAACGAACGGCAACTGCGTGATCCCCAACACCGCGACCGCGATCTCGACCAACACCACGATCGTCAACCCCTCCGCCGCGTCGTTCGTCACAGTCTTCCCATCCGACGCGGTGCGACCGCTCGCGTCCAACCTCAACTTCCCGGCCGCGTCGGCCCCGGTGTCGAACCAGGTGACCGTCGGCCTGGGCGCCAGCGGAGCGATCAAGGTGTTCAACAACACGGGCTCAGTCGATGTCATCGTCGACATCGCCGGCTACTTCACACCAGCCACCGGTGGATCGTCCGGGACCACAACCCACGACATCAGCGTGCCCGGGGAGAGCCTGAACTTCATCGCGAGCACTCTCAGCCGCGACGATGGAGTCTGGTTCCCTTACCAAGGGCCCACCCAGGGAGACTTCCTGATCCACGCTCCGGCGGACTACGTGCCGAACACGGCCGTCACGCTCAAGATCCTGTACAGCCCGACCACCGTCCCGGACGCAGGTACCGCAGTCCAGTTCTACGGCCGGCCGCGCAACTACAACAGTGGCGATCCGTTCTCCGACGTCATCGGCATCGACGGAACGGTCGCGACGCTGAGCAACCTCGGTGGCACCTCTGCGTACAACCAGGGTTTCTACGAGTCGTCGCTGACGTTCCCATCGAACGCATTCACCAAGGACTGGTGGAATGTCGTCATCCAGCGCCGGGCGACCAACGGCAAGGACTACCAGAGCGCCGTACGTGTCGTCAGCATCGACGTGTCATACACCGCGTACGTCGGCGCGCACAGCTGAACGATGGTTCGACACGATCACTGCATCGGCGGCAAGCCCCCACGAACACTCATCACGAGCCGATCTGCGATCGTCGAACGGGTACCGAGCGACGCGGCGACCCGGCCCGAGCGCCGGTCGCCCGCGGTCAGCCGTTGATCAAAACCGCGAGGGTGAGCAGCACCCCCATTGCAGCGAAGGTCCCCGTGACGACGGTGAGGATCCAGCGCCACTGCGGCCACGGGGGCCGCACGCGCAGGCCGGCCGGTGGTCGTGCGGTCACGGCCGCGGCGAGCACGTGTGCCCATCGCTTCGCCAGCTGCCGGCCTTCCCTGTAGGTCTCGATCTGCGCGGGGAGCCGGCTCACGGCGACGGCCCCGGAGACCGGGCCACGGACATTCGTGTACGACTGGGTCGCGCCGAGCGCGAACCGAAACCGCTGCTCGCCGCTCCACACGGTCACACCGGGGACCGACGTCGCAGGCGAGTGCAGCGTGGGCACCTCGACGTCGACGAGCACGGCACCCTTGCGTGCTGTGAACGTCAATCGCTGCTCGGTGAGCCGGAGCCGGCCGGGCCGCGACCAGAGCGTGATCGGGACTGCACGGACGAGCTGGGCGTCGGACTCGAACACCACCGGGTCACGTTGATCGGTCATCGTTCCTCCCGTGAGCGCCGCGCCGTCGCGGTCGTCACGAACGGTGTACTGCGTCACACGGTCCCGACGCATCGTGGGAACCCCGTGTCCTGGAAGATCACCCGCCCCTGCATCGTGGCAGTCAGCGCTTGTTCGGCATCAGGGTACGTTCGCCTGGCGGCGGAGATCGACGTCGTCGACGGCGCGGGCGGCGAGCTCGCGTCGGTTCTTGGCCCCCAGCTTGCGAAAGATGGTGGTGAGGTGGGTTTCGACTGTGCGTTGGCTGACGAACAGGTCGAGGCCGATGTCGCGGTTCGACGCACCCGCAGCGACCAGGCGTGCCACTCGGAGCTCTTGGGATGTCAAGATCGCGTGCACCGGTAGTGACGTGTCTGTCGGCACGCCCGCGGCCTGGAGCTCGGTCTCGACGCGGGCCTCCCAACAGGCGAGACCGACGTGGTGGAACAGGTCTGCCGCCCGGCGAAGGTGAACCCGGGCTTCGGCTCGACGACGCTTGCGGCGAAGTCGTTCACCCCAGGCCAGTTCTGCTCGGCCTTCCCCGACCTGGTTGCGATTCAGTCGGCACGCTTCGATGGCCGCCATGAACTGCGCACCAGCCACTTCGTCGTCGGGCGTCAGCATTGCGACGACCCGCCCAAGGATCCCGGGGCTGCGCTGCACGAGGCCGTCGATGTCGAAGCGGTTGAGCATGGATCGCGCCTCGTCGAGGCGGCCGAGTCGGATGAGTGTCTCGATGTAGTCGGCCTCGAAGGTGAGCAGCGGATCGCCAAAACCGCGACAGCGGATGAGCGCCTCCCACGCCAGCAGGGCCTCCTCGGGGCGGCCCGAGGTCAGGTGCAGCACACCGAGGCCCGTGAGCCGGGCTGCCTCGGCATGCGGATACGAGGAGGATTGCAGGAGTGTCGCAGCGCGGTGGTGCGCGACGGCGTCGCCGGCGATGGCTGCGCCGATCGACAGGCCGATCGCCGCCATCATGGCGAGCTTCGGTCTTCCGATCTCGTCAGCGAGCTGGATCGCTTCCTCCCCCGCCCCGATCGATCGCGGTTGATCGCTGCCGAAGTTGTGCAGCTGCTGGGCGGCCAGCACGGAGATCAAGGGCACGATGGCGGCGCGGTCGCGCAGATTCCGTTCGACGGAGTCGAGCAGCGCGCCGAGCTCATCACCGCGGTTCGCGTAGGCCAGGATCGGCGCGATGACTTCGGCGATGAACGGAGCCGCCGCCGGAACGCCGTCAGCGCGGATCAACACGTCGATCGATGCCATCGCGTCGGCGATCGTGCCCCCGCTGACCAACGAGAAGACAGCAAGGACTGCTGTCGCTCTCCTTGCCTCGATGCCCGTCAGCTGCGGACGCACCCGTTCGAGCTGTGCGACGAGGTCGAGGACCTCGAGCAGCCGCCCTTCGCGCACCATCGGGGCGAGGCATTCGACCAAGAGTCGTGCCGCTCCGTCGGGGTCGAAGGCTGCAACCCGTTCGGCGGTGGAACGGAGGAGCAGACAACCGGCGTCGTCGCGTTCTTGGAGGTGCAGCAGGCGCGCCCGAGCGTGCGCCATTGCGACATCAACATCGCCTTGAGGCAAGTCGGCAAGCAATGATTCGGCCTCGTCGATCAGCCCGAGGTCCAAGAACAGTCCGGCGCCGAGCAGCCGCCGTCTGCTGGCGTCCTCGCCCACTGGCGAGAGCTGGGCGGCGCGCACGTACTGGGCGGCGGCCACCGCGGCGGCTCCACGTCGGGTGAGCCGCTCGGCAGCGGACTCGACCTCCGCAGCGATGAGTTCATCAGGTCCGATCGTGGACGCTGCGAGGTGCATCGCAATCGTGATGGGATCGTGAGCGATGGTAGCCGCCACCCCATGCAGCCGACGCAGCTCCGGCGGCGGCGCAGATCGATACGCGGCGGTCCGAAGAGTCGGATGGGTGAACCTGATCGTGTCGCCGATGTCGACGACGTCGGCGCATTCGGCTGCTTCGAGGCACGTCAGCTCGGAGTCGAGCAGGTCGAGGAGCCGACTGACCTCGATCGGCGATGCTGTCCCGAGCACGGCGACAGCGGCGAGTGCCTCACGGGTCTGTTCGGGGAGCTCAGCGATCCGGCGGCTGGCTCCCTCCATCACCGTCGCTGGGAAGTGGATCGGATCAGGGAGTGGTTTACTGCCGCGACGGATCTCGGCGCTCAGCTCGCGAGTCGAGCTCTGCAGGAGCAGCGGGTTGGTGCCCACGGCGTCGACCAGAGCATCGCGCACCACGGCCGATGTCACGCCATGGTTGAGAAGGACCTCGACGGCCTGCTCCCGGGTCAGCGACGCAACCGTCGCGATCGGAATCGATCCGTCCAGCTCGCTCGGGCGCGACGTGGCGATCAGTGCGGCGTACTCGTGCTCCAGCCGCCGGCCCACGAATCCGAGCGCGAGGGCCGATGCCCGATCGATCCAATGGAGGTCGTCGACCAACAGCAGGACCGGTCGCTCCGCCGCAGCGGCGGCGACAAGATCGAGCAGAGCCAGGCACAGCGGGTAGAGCTCGACGCTCACCTCGTGCCCACCGCCATCGACCGGTGCGATGACATCCATCAGCATCTGTCGTCGCATGGGCGCGAGTTCGTGCTCGTCCACAGCGGCGAGCAGTGGTCGAACGATGGGTGTGATGCCGCTCCAGCTGAAGCCCACCTCGTCTTCGATCCCGCGAGCACGAAGGATCTGCATCCGTCCACCCGCGATGTCGGCGATGGCATCGAGCAACGAGGACTTCCCGATTCCGGCCTCGCCGACGAGGATCAACGAGCTCCCTGCACCCTCCACCGCTCGATCAATCCGAGCACGCGCGTCGCTCAACTCGGCGTGCCGCCCCACCAGCTC
>JAOBWQ010000413.1 GCA_025463425.1 Ilumatobacteraceae bacterium
CTCCTCGCCGCGCTGATGATCACCTCGGGAGCGGTCACCAACCGGATCGACCGGCTCGAGCAACGCGGGTTCGTCCGACGCAGCAGGGGTGTCGACGACCGACGGGTGGTGCGGGTCCGGCTCACCACCGCCGGCCGTCGCGCGATCGACGGCGCGCTCGGTGATCACCTCGACAACGAGGAGCAGATCCTCCGCGACCTTTCCGCCACCGAGAGGCGCCAGCTGGAACGGCTGCTGCGCAAGGTGCAAGCCACGCTCGAGACCTCCCACCCGCGCGAACGCGGCTCGCGGTAGGTTCTCGACAATGGCTGCAACCATCCGTCGTCTCGCCCTGTTGACCGCCGTCGCCGGCTTCGTCGGGGTCGCGGCAGTGCCGCCGTACGCCACGCCGGCGGCACACGCTTCGGCAGGTGCCACCGCACAGTTCCGAGCGGTCGGGCCGATCCGCTTGGCGGACACACGTGAGTCGTCGTGCGGGTGCACCCGGTTGGACGACCACACCATCCGGGTCGTGGTGACCGGCCGCAGCGGTGTCGGCACGGACATCGTCGCTGCCGCGCTCACCGTGACGGCCACCGGAGCAGGCCTGCCCGGCTTCGTCACGGCCTACCCGGCCGGCGTCGCCCGACCCGCGACGTCCACGCTCAACCTTCCGGTCGGCTCCGCCACGTCGAACTCGACCATTATCCCGATCGGCGACGGTGGCGCCGTCGACGTGTACGCGTCCGTCGACACCGAACTGGTCGTCGACGTCTCGGGCACCTTCGCGCCGGCGACATCAGTTGCCGCAGGCCGGTTCGTCTCCGTGGCGCCAGCCCGACTGGTGGACACGCGGTCGTCGCAACCGAACGGGTTGGCAGCGGGCGGCACGATCACGGTGCCACTCCCTGCGGGCGTCGACGCCGACGCCCGCGCCGTCGCGGTCAACGTCACCAGCGTCGGAGCATCGGCGCCGGGCTTCCTCACCGGGTACGCGGCCGGCAGTGCACCCCCGGCGACCTCGTTCCTCAACCCCGACGGCACCGGCGGCGCGACCGCGGCATCGGTGATCCTGCCCGTCTCTGCGCAGGGACTCACCATCACCTCATCCTCCGGCGGCCACGTCATCGTCGATCTCGTCGGATGGTTCACCGGCGACGCGGCAGCGATGTCCACCGACGGCCTGCTGGTGCCGGTGACGCCGACGCGGCTGCTCGACACGCGGACCGACAAGCCCCGCCTCTGGCCTGCCGGCGCGCGCGAGATCGCTGCGGTGCCCGCCGGCGCAGGAGCGGTCGTCACCAACGTGACAGCGGTGGACGCGGACGCCGCCGGCTTCGTCACGGCCTACCCCGCCGGCACGGCACTGCCGTCCACGTCATCTGTCAACGCCGCACGGTCGGGAGCGGTGACCCCGAACATGGCGATCACCACGGTGTCGACGAGGGGCCTCGGGTACTACGCCAACGCTGGCACCGATCTCGTCGTCGACCTCACCGGCTACTTCACCGGCACGCCGGTCGCTGCCACGCTGCCCGTCCCGGCCGACATCGCCCCGGTGCCGCGGGTGCTGATGATCGGCGACTCCACGCTCGGCGGGTTCGTCGACGTGCCGGCCGCGCAGGCGAGCTTCCGGGGGTTCACCCCGGTGCTGGATGCCAAGCCGTGTCGACGCCTCTTCCGCCCGTCATGCACCAGCCGGTTCACGATGATCGCCCCGAACACCGCGATCGACGCGATCAACGGTTCGCAGGGACCGTTCGACGCCGTCGTGATCAAGACCGGTTACAACGACAGCGCCGGCGACTTCGACGCCGCGGTCGCCCAGGTGATGGCCGCATCGCGAGCCAAGGGTGCGCATCACGTGATCTGGCTGACGTACGCCGAGAGCACCCATCCGGGCAGTTACAACACCTCGAACGCAGCGCTGAAGCGCCTCGCCGGCAGCCCGCTGTACCCCGATCTCGTCGTCGCCGACTGGCGCTCCTACGCTGCCGCCTCGAGCAACTGGTACGCCTCAGACCGGGTGCACCTGCAGACCACCGGCGTGTGGGCCACGGGCGACTACCTCTCCCGCTGGATCGCCCACGTCAGCCACCTGCCCTGCGCATTGCCGTGGGCTGCGGGCGGAGCGATCGACGATCCCTGCCCGAGCCCCGATGCGTACGCCGCGTCGGTCGGCTCGACCCCCGATCTGCACAGCCTCTACCGGTTCTGAACCGGCCTTCTCGCGCCACTCGTCCGATGGCTCAGGGCAGGATCAGGTGCACGTCACCGAACTCGTGCCACAGGTAGCCCTCGGCGAGGCTGGCCGCGTACGAGGCCTCGAGCAGCGCACGGCCGGCCACCGCTTCGAGCATGAGCAGGTGCGAGGCCTCCGGTTCGTGCCAGCCGGTCAGCAGCCCGTCGACGGCGCCCACACCGCGGTTGGGCGTGATCACCAGATCGGTCCACCCGTCGAACGGGCTGACCCGACCGGCGGAGTCCGCCGCCGACTCGAGCGCCCTCACCACTGTCGTCCCGATCGCGATCACGCGCCCTCCAGCGGCGTGTGTCTCGTTGACTCGCGTGGCCGTCGCTGCCGGGACCCGCATCCGCTCCGGAAACGGCAGTTCGTCGGACTCGAGTGACGCCACGCCGGTGTGCAGGACCAACGGACACACGCCGACGCCCTTGGCCACGAGCCGAGTGATCACCTCGGGGGTGAACGGCCGGCCGGCGCTCGGCATCTCGGCGCTGCCCGGCTCGGCCGCGTACACGTTCTGGTACGTCGCGATCGGCCATGGCTGATCGACGTAGGAGTAGCGGATCGGTTGGCCGTGAAGGGCAAGCCAGGTGAAGACCGGCTGGGGCAGGACGAGCTCGGCAACCCATAGCCGATCGCTCCCGAGGTAGCGCTCGTCGAGCCGCAGTGTCGCATCGGCACCGAGCATCACGGTCCGCGGCACCTCACCGTCCCATCGAGCGGTTGTCGAAGCGTTCAGCCGCCGTGGCTCCACGACCCACCGACCGTCGTCGAGACGGGTCGAGAGGTGGAGCGCCAACGGCGTGCCGTCCGGCGCGGTGCCACGGACGGCAGCGGGGATCACCGCCGAGGTGTTGACCACGACGAGATCGCCCGCGTCCAGAAACGTCGGCAGCATGCTGAACGTGCTGTGCGACAGCCGACCGGTGGAGCGTTCGGCGACGAGCATCCGTACCGCATCCCGGGTCAGACCTCTGGCCTCGGCCGGCTCGCCGGCCTCGAGGTGCGCGGGCAGATCGAACGAGAGCCGGTTGTCGGTCACGGCGTTCACGACTGCGCCTCCGAGGTGGCGGAGTCGCCTTGCCAGGCCGAAGCGCGGATCCGTCCACTCGGCGGTCTGGCGGCCAGCAGGCTGCGGAGCGCTGGCACCACGGTCTCCGGCAACGGGCGATCGGAGATGTCGTCGCCGGGGAAGGCCTCCTGGTGCATCGCAGTGCGCATGTCGCCCGGATCGAACCAGTAGACGCGCACGTCGGGCTCCTCGGCTGCGAGCACGTTCGACAGCTGCTCCAACGCTGCCTTCGACGCGCCGTAGCCGCCCCAACCCGCGTACCCCTCGACGGCCGCGTCGGACGTGACGTTGACGATCACGCCGTTCGACTCGCGCAGAGCCGGCAGCGTCAACTGCAGCAACCCGAGCGGACCCGTCACGTTGACGTCGACGACCCTGGAGAAGACCTCCAGCGGGTAGTCGGCGAGTCGCGGTTGGGGCGACGGGCCGAGGACGCTTGCGTTGTTGACCACCAGGTCGAGGTGGTCCAACTCGGCGGCCGCGTCGGCCAGGGCTCGTCGATGACCGGGGTCGCTGACATCGCCGGCGATCGCGGTCACCGTTCCACCGGCGCGTTCGGCGATCGGCCCGAGTGACCGGACCGCTGCCGCGAGCCGCGTTGCGTCTCGACCGTCGATGACCAGATCCCAGCCCGCTGACGCGAGCTCCGCGGCGATGGCCCAGCCGAAACCTCGGGACGCCCCTGTGATCAGTGCTCCATGCATGGTCTCATCCTTTCTCGATGATCCCATTAAAGCAAGCGATCCCTTTCTTTATTCCTCCCATCGAGATTTCTATCCACCGCTGTCACCGAATGTCCGCGTCAGGCGGACATGTGGGGACAGCGGCTCACGCGATCAGGTGCCGGGGTGAGCTCGCACAACTAGCGTCGACGACCATGACCCACCAAGGATCCTCCGCATGCGCCTCGTGACCGTCCGGTCAGGAGCCGGCACGCGAGCCGGCCGCGTCGAGGGCGACTCCGTCGTGCTGCTCGGCGCACGCGACCTGAACGAGTTGCTCGAAGCGGACGATTGGCGCACGCTCGCCGGAGCCGCCGGTGAGACGGTTCCGCTCGACATGACAGCCCTCGCGCCGGTGGTGCCCCGCCCACCGAAGATCATCTGCCTCGGCCTCAACTACATGCGCCACATCCGCGAGATGGGCCACGAGGTACCGGACCACCCGACGATCTTCGCCAAGTACACCAGCTCGCTGATCGGCCCCCGCGACGAGATCCAGATGCCGCTGGTCTCCGAACGCATGGACTGGGAGGTCGAGCTGGCCGCCGTCATCGGCAGCCCCGGACGCAACATCCCGATCGGATCAGCGCTCGATCACGTCGCCGGATACACGATCATGAACGACATCAGCGCCCGCGACTGGCAACGTCGCACCACGCAGTTCCTGCAGGGCAAGACGTTCGAGCACAGCACCCCGGTCGGGCCGTGGCTGGTGACCGCCGACGAGCTGCCGCCCGGTGGCAGCGGGCTCGCCGTGCGCTGCGAGGTCGACGGCGTCGAGATGCAGTCGGACACCACGGCCGAGCTGATCTTCCCGGTGGCCGAGACGATCGCCTACCTGTCCCAGATCTTCACGCTCGTGCCCGGCGACCTGATCGCGACGGGCACCCCCGACGGTGTCGGCGCCGGCCGCACACCGCCCGTCTTCTTGCAACCGGGACAGACCGTGCGCACCTCGATCGAGGGCATCGGCGAGCTCCTCAACGTCTGCTCACCAGCGCACTGAGACCTCCCCGGCGCATGCCTGACGCGGGCATCCCGACGGTCCGGCTCGTCACGGGTCGATGGCGCATGTGATCCTGAGCCGACATCGACGAAGGAGTCGCCCATGGGCCAGATCATCGGCCAGTTCTGCATCAACGTCACCGATCTCGAACGCTCGATCGGCTTCTGGCGCGACCTGTGCGGCATCCCGCTGCGCAGTCGAACCGAGATCCCCACGGCGCTCGAAGCCGTGCTCCAGGCCGACGCCGGCGGCTCACGGATCCAGCTCGCGCAGCAGAAGGACCAGGACGGCCCGATCGACATGGGCGGGTCGCTGTGGAAGCTGTACCTGTACACCGACGACTGCGTCGCGCTCTACCAGCGTTGCCTCGACGCCGGGTGTGAGTCGGTGTCCGAGCCGGCCCGACTGGACCGCTGGCCGGTCACGGTGGCCTTCATCAAGGACTACGACGGCTACCTCATCGAGCTGATCGAGAACCACGAGGGCACGC
>JAOBWQ010000427.1 GCA_025463425.1 Ilumatobacteraceae bacterium
GGCGCGGTGGTTGCAGATGGTTGGCCGTGGTTGGGCCTGCTCGGTGTCTTCGTTGCGTTGTTCAGCGTCGGCGGCACCCTGGCGTTCGGCCCCCTGATCGAGGAATAAGGCATGACGGACAACGCAGTCACCCACCAGCAGGTCATCGCCGCACCGGCCAGCCCGGCTCCCACCGTCGCAGGCGCTCGGCGACGCACGTCGGCCACCGGCACGCCGTTCACCCGTGCGCTCGGCATCGCGACGATCATTGCCATGGCCGTGCTCTTGCTGTTCGGCCTGTTCCTCTCTCCCGCCGACGTCGTACAGGGCGAGAGCGTGCGCATCCTCTACATCCACGTGGGGACGGTGTGGGTGGCGTACGTCGCGTTCGGGATGACGGCGATCTCATCGGCCGCGTTCTTGTGGAAGCGCACGACATCGCTGACGTGGGACCGCATCGCCGGAGCCAGCGCCGAGGTCGGCGTGCTGTTCATGGCCCTCACCTTGTTCGCTGGCGCACTGTGGGGTCGGCTGGCGTGGGGCAAGTTCTGGGTGTGGGACGCGCGGGTCACCACGACTGCGTTCCTCTTCATCACCTACATCGGCTACCTCGCGGTGCGCGGGCTCGGTGGCAGCCACCAGCAGCGCGGCCGGCGCTCGGCCGTCGTCGCGCTGCTCGCAGTGCTGGAGATCCCGCTCGTCCACTTCAGCGTGAAGCTGTGGCGCGGCCTGCACCAGGACTCCAGCGTCGCCGACACCACCCACGTCAAGCTGCACGACCTGATGCTCTTCTCGCTGTTCCTCGCGCTCATCGCGTTCACCCTGCTGTACGCCTGGCTGGTGATCCACCGCCAACGAGTGATGGCGATGCAGGACGCGCTGGAGGACAAGGGCCTGGACTACGCGCTGGAGCAGCGTCGCCTGGAGGGCGATCTCTGATGGACGACATCGGCTTCATCCTCGCCACGTACATCGCCACGTTCGCGGGTTCGATCCTGCTCGCCGGGTACTACCTCCGCCGCGGTCGCCGGTTGGCAGCACAGCTCCCGCCGGAAGACAAACCGTGGATCTGAGCCCGCGGATCCCACCGCAGACGCCGAGCGCACCACGCGTGCGCAACCGTCGCAAGTGGGTGTCGATCGGTTTGCTGGTGATGGTCCTCGCTGCCGGTGGTGTGGTGCTGACCAAGTTCCTCACCAGCTCGCTCGACTACTACTGCAACGTCGACGAGGTCAACCACAAGAGCGGCTGCGAAGCCGGTCATCAGATGCGCATCCAGGGCGTCGTCGACAAGGGCTCGCTCAAGCAGGGCACCGTGACCACGTTCAGCATCACGTTCAACAAGGCCACCGTTCCGGTGGTGTACGACGGTGACCCCGGCGGGCTGTTCCAGGAGTGCATCCCGGTGGTGATCCACGGCGTGCTGAACGATCAGGGCGTGTTCGACGGCGACGAGGTCGAGGTCAAGCACAGCAACCAGTACGAGGCCGCCAACCCGACCCGCATCAACGCGTCGAACCAGGAATCGGCAGCGTGCTCGGAGCTACCGTGAACGGCACCCTCGGCCACTCCGTCCTGCTGGTCGGATTGATCTGTGCCACCTTCGGCGCACTCGCCACGGTGTACGGAATCCGCACCGGCGATTCGCGGCTGTTGCGCACGACGCAGCGCTACGCGTTCGGCGTCGCCCTCGCCGGTGTCGCCGCGTTCGGGGTCATGGAGCGCGCCCTCGTCGACCGCGACTTCACCCTCGCCTACGTGCAGCAGGTCGGCTCGGCCGACACGCCGTTCCTGTTCAACATCACGGCGATCTGGAGCGCGCTCGAAGGCAGCATCCTGCTCTGGTTGCTGATCCTGGTCGGCTACACCGCCGTCATCGCGCGCCGGTTCCGCAAGCGGCTGGCCGACCCGCTGGTGGCCTGGGCGCTCGTGGTGATGTTCGTCGTGTGCATCTTCTTCTTCGTGCTCACCCTCGGGCCGGCCGACGCCTTCCGGGCGGGCGCGATCGGCGTCACCAAGGGCACCGGCCCGAACCCGCTGCTGCAGAACCACATCCTCGTCCTGTTCCACCCGCCGATCCTCTACCTCGGCTACGTCGGCATGACCGTGCCGTTCGCGTTCGCCATCGCCGCGCTGATCACCGGACGCGTCGGTGAGCGCTGGCTCACCGAGACCCGTCGGTTCGCCCTGTTCGCATGGGGCTTCCTCACGATCGGCATCCTGCTCGGCGGGTGGTGGAGCTATGAGGTCCTCGGCTGGAGCGGCGTGTGGGGCTGGGACCCGGTCGAGAACGCCAGCCTGCTCCCGTGGCTCACGGGCACCGCGTACATCCACTCGGTGCTGGTCCAGGAGCGGCGCGGCATGCTGCGCGTCTGGAACCTGACCCTGCTCGTGTCGACGTTCGCGCTGACGATCCTCGGCACGTTCCTCACCCGCTCCGGCGTGATCAAGAGCGTGCACGCGTTCAGCAACGGCACGATCGGACCGTACCTCCTGTCGTTCTTCGGCATCGTCGCCGTCGTGTCGCTGGGGCTGATCGCGTGGCGCGGCGATCGCCTCCGCTCGCCGGGCGCGATCGACTCGCCGATGTCGCGCGAGGGAGCGTTCTTGGCCAACAACGTCCTCTTCACCGTGTTCGCGTTCGTCGTGCTGCTCGGCACCGTGTTCCCACTCATCGTCGAGGCGTTGCAGAACCGCACGATCAAGGTCGGCTCTCCGTACTTCGAGAGCATGGTCGTGCCGTTCGGGCTGGTCCTCCTCTTCCTGATGGCGGTCGCACCCGTCCTGCCGTGGCGCAAAGCCAGCACCGAACTGCTCCGCGACCGTCTGTTCTGGCCGGCGTGGGTCGGGGTGATCGCGATGGTCGTGCCGCTTGTGTTCGGTGCCACCGGCTTCGCTGCGCTGCTCGCGTTCGGCCTCGGTGGATTCGCCGCCGGCGCGGCCTCACGTCAGCTGATCCTCGCCACCCGTCGCCAGGGTCTGCGCGGCCTCGTCGGCCGGGCCAACGGCGGCATGGTCGTGCACATCGGCGTGATCATCGTCGCCGTCGCACTCGTGGCCTCCACCACCTACACGCACTCGTCGGTGATCGAGCTCACGGTCGGCAAGCAGGCGAGCTACGGAGGGCACACGTTCGAGCTCGTTGCGGTCGAGGGGTTCACGACGGCACGCAGCAACGGTGTGCGTGCCAAGGTCCGCGTCGACAACGCCAAGGACTACTCGCCGGCGATCACCACCTACACCGCGTTCGGTAGCAACGTCCCCACGCCATCGGTGCGCAATGGTGTGCTCGACGACATCTACCTGACGATCGAACCCGGTGCGGCGCCGGGCGACAAGACGGCCACGATCAAGGTGTTCATCAAGCCGCTCGTCGTGTGGCTGTGGATCGGCGGGTTGCTGATGGTCGTCGGCACCGGACTGTCCGGCTTCCCCGGCAAGCGCCGGCGGCGACCGACCGATCCGACGTCGGCCCCGATCCCGATCGGCCCGGATCCCGATCCCGTCAGCGAGGAGCCAGTCAGTGTCTGACGCCCCGACGCTCGTCGAACCTGCAGCAGGCGGCGACGCTCCCGCCAGGAGCCGTCGCGTCGCGCCGATCATCGTGCTCGTGGTCACGCTGGTGATCGCCGGGTTCTTCGTCATCCTCGTCCGAGCCAAGCCCGACAGCTCCGACACCGCCTACTCGCCGTTGATCGGCAAACCAGCTCCGGCCGTGCAGGCCATGACACTCGACGGCAAGGCGTTCGACCTCCAGCACCGCAAGGGCAGCTGGGTGGTGCTCAACTTCTTCAACGCGACATGCGGTCCGTGCGTGCAGGAGCATCCCGAGCTCGTCAAGTTCGCCGCTGATCAAAAGGCCCTCGGCGGCAGTGGCGCCGAGCTGTACAGCGTCGTGTGGAACGACCTCGACGGTGGCACGGCCGACTTCTTCAGGACCAACAAGGTGTCCTGGCCGGTGCTGATCGACAAGGACGCGAACATCGCCGTGAAGTTCGGAGTCGCCAAGGTGCCCGAGACGTGGATCATCGACCCCAACGGGTATGTGGTGCGGCGCGTGATCAGCAACCTCACCGACGACGAGTTGACCCGTTACCTCTCGATCGATCAGGCCATCTCCGCGGGTGGCGCAGCCAACGGCACGCCAACGGCGACCTCGTGAGCACGGCCACCGCACCGGCGCCGGCGCCGCTCAACCGAAAGCTCAAGCGTTGGCCGGGATGGGTCGTCCTGCTCGGTGTCGTCATCGTTGCGCTGCTCATCGGCTCGACCCGCTCGACGGGTCCGCTCACGGACGAGGACCGCCTCGACGGCATCGCCCAGCACATCGCCTGCCCGGAGTGCGAGGGCGAGAGCGTCTACGAGTCGCAGTCGCCGGCGGCGCAGAACATCCGGATCCAGATCAAGTCGCTGATCTCCCAGGGCACGTTCTCCGACGACCAGATCATCGCCTACGTCGAGACCAACTTCGGGACCAAGACCCAGCTCGTGCCGAAGGCCACCGGATTCGACGCCGTCGTGTGGGCGCTCCCCGTCTTCGCCGGGGTGTGTGCGATCGCCGGTCTCACCGTTGCGTTCCGACGATGGCGCAGCGCCGCCGACACCGTGCCGACGGAAGCGGATCGGGCCATCGTCGACGCCGCGCTGGCCGAGCAGGACGATGAGCACTGAGGAGCCGCGCGCCCCGGTCAGCCCGGATCGCTTGGCCGAGTTGGAGGAGGAGCGGCGGTTCCTCCTGCGATCGATCGGCGACCTCGAGCGCGAACGTGCCGCCGGCGATGTCGAAGACGACGACTACAACGCGCTGCGCGACGGCTACACCGCGCGCGCGGCAGCGGTCCTGCGCGCGATCGACGAGGGTCGATCCGGGCTACCGCCGAAGCAGCCGCGGAACTGGAAGCGGTTGGTCGGGGTCACCCTTGCGGTGATCCTCGTCGGCATCGGCGCCGGCATCCTCGTCGCTCGCGCTTCCGGGCAACGCGACCCTGGCGACACCATCACCGGCGGCACATCACCCGATCAGGTTGCGGCGCTGCTCAGCGAGGGACGCTCGCTGCTGTTCGCCAGCGACTACGGGGAGGCCAGCAAACGCTTCCTGGCGGTGCTGGCCATCCAGCCCGACAACGTGGAGGCGAACACCTACGCGGGTTGGTTGCTGGCGGTGTCCACCCAGAACCAGACGGATCAGGCGGCGACCGCCAAGCTGCTCGACCAGAGCGAACAGTTCCTCGACCACGCCATCGCGCTCGATTCCACCTACGCCGACCCGCACTGCTTCAAAGCGATCGTCGCCGTCGTGTTCAAGAGCGACCTCGTCGCTGCGGCGTCCAACCGAACCGCGTGCTTGGCCGACGATCCCTCCGGCGACATGGTCGGCCTGATCGAACGGTTCGTCGATCCGGCGCTGGGCACCACCACCGGCACCGATGACACGTCGAGCTCCGAGAGCGTCGGCACGCCAGGCTCAGGGGCCGTCGCGACGCCCACTTCTTGATCCGAGCGCGCCTCGACGGATGACTAGGGTGCACGACGTGAGCACGCCGCCGCCCGGTAACAACCCTCCCCCGTACCAGCCGCCGGGCGGTTTCCCTGGCCAGCAGCCGTCCGGTTTCCCCGGGCCTCCGCAGGGCTATCCGCCGCAGGGCTTCCCGCAGCAGGGGTTCCCCAGCGCACCGCCGCCCGGCTACCAGCCCTACGGCCAGCCGGCGCCCCTGCCGGGCACCAACGGGATGAGCATCGCCAGCCTCGTCCTCAGCCTCGTCAACATCATCCCGTGCTTCTGGATCTTCCCGCTGCCGGCACTCCTCGGCGTCATCTTCGGCTTCGTCGGGCGGAGCCAGCTCGGCCGTGCGGAGACCGGCCGCGGCAAGGGGCTGGCCACGGCCGGCATCATCGTCGGGCTGATCTTCATCGCGCTCGGGGCGATCTTCTGGATCTACGTCTCGACGAGCTCGAACTGCTACCGCGACGGCAACTCGTTCCACTGCGGGAACGCCAACCGCTGACCCTGGCCGGCGCGACGTTCGCCACGACACTCAGCTGGGCGGTGGCCACGCCTCTGCGGTGACGAACGATGCGTCGTCCGCTCGTTCGAGCATCCAGACCGAGCCCTTCTTCCACTGTGGAAGGGTGGTGATCGCGCAGCCCCGACGTTCGAGCCCGGCGATCATGTCCGGAATCATGTCGCCGTGGCTGCACAGCACCGAGCCGCCCGGCGTGTGCTCCATCAGCGTCAGCATCGGCTCGAACGGTTGCGCCTCGGCGAGACACGCGTCGCGGACGATGTCGATGCCGAGCCGCTTCGCCAGTGGTTCCAGTGTCTGCCGGCAGCGCACGAACGGGCTGGCCAACAGCGGGCCCGTGGCCCCCGCCGCGATGAGGGACTCGGCCAACGCTTCGGCCTGGGCCCAGCCGGGTTTGGAGAGTGGGCGCTTGCGATCGTCGTGCGCGTTGTGCAGACGATCGCCCGCCTTGGCGTGGCGGACGAGGAAGATCTTCACGCTTCGTTCGTGACCCGCTGGTGGCGCGCGCTGAGCTGCCGGACGAGCACGAGGTAGGCGGCCGCCGCCGCGATCTGCACGGCACTCGACGCGAGCGTGATGCCGAACTTGCTGTCGATCTCCTTGGACGCGTCGATCGCCGAGCTGTCGAGCTGGAACGACGAGAACGTCACCCCGATTACCAGGATCGGCGCGATTCCTTAGAGCACCCACCACACGTTGACGATCGGTGCGACCCGGTTCGTGCGCCAGTCCGTGGCGCTGTCCGGATCCGATGCCTTCCACAGATCTCGGAACATGAGGAACGGCACGACGTAGAGCACGAACGGCGGCACGAACCAGCCGCCGATCGCCCATCCCGGCTTCCAGGTGCCGATCCGGCCGATGGTCTGGCTGTTCCTCGCCATGCGAAACATCCAGATGATCGTCAGCACGGCCACCGCGGCGAAGACCGCGAACGAGAGCAGGCCGAGGAGCCCGGAAAGCCCCACCGACCTGGTGTAGTCGTCCTCGGAGATCTTGCCGCTGATGAAGTCGCGCGCCTTGGATCGGTCGCTGGCCGACTTCAGCAGGGCCAGCAACTGCACGGGGATCAGGACCATCAGCGCGATGCCCAACCACTTGGCCAGTCCGCCGGTGCGTTGGAACGCGCCGAACGCACCCTGGTTCGCGCCGCCGTAGGGCACGTACCCGGGCGGCGGGGCGAGGTTGCCCGGTGGCGGTGGCATCGGGGGACGGGATGTGGGTTCCGGCGGTGGTGAGGGAAACCCACCGGAGCCGCCGCCGTTGAAGTCGCTCACGGCCGAGATGCTACTGGCATCGGCCTCCGCGGCCCTCCGTAGGTCCCCGCCGTCTCACCACGCCCAACCCCCACTTTTGCGAAAGTTCCAGCCCCCAGGACGCACGCTTTCGCGCAAACTTCTGCAAGCGCGGCCGGGGCGAATCCGAAACGCGAGATCGGATCGTGATGCAGAATGGCACATGAGTTTTTTCGAGCGGAATCGCAAGGAGCTCGTCGAGAAGGGCATCGATCCGGCTCGACTTCCACCGGGTCAGTATCTCACCGACCGCTTCCCCGTCCTGCACGTCGGCGATGTGCCCACCTACGCACCGGGTGAGTGGACGCTCTCCGTGTTCGGGATGGTCGACAGCCCGTTCACCCTCACGATGGACGAGCTCAAGGCGATGCCATCCGTGAAGCCGACGTTCGACATCCATTGCGTCACCAAGTGGTCGAAGTTCGACACGACCTGGACAGGTGTCCGCGTACGCGACCTGTTCGAGCGCGCGGGCGTCCAGAAGGGCGCCAAGTTCGTGATGGAGCACGCCGAGTTCGGCTACACCACGAACATCCCGCTGCCGGACATCACCACCGACGATGCGATCGTCGCGTACCAGTTCGAGGGTGAGGACATCGAGCCGATCCACGGTGGCCCCGTACGAATCGTCGTGCCCCACCTGTACTTCTGGAAGAGCGCGAAGTGGGTGCGCGGCCTCGAGCTGCGCGACAAGGACAGCGCCGGCTTCTGGGAGCGCAACGGATACAACATGTACGGCGACCCGTTCAAGGAGCAGCGCCACACCGGCGACTAGCGCCCCGTTCTTTGCACCGCCCGGACCCCTTGGGGGTCCGAACGGGCTTCGAGTTCGGACTGCGGCCAGTCACCTCCGCGGTTCAGGCGCGGCGGCCGACCTGGGCGAGCAGCTTGGTCTGCGGATCTGCGTCGGCCGGCACCTCGACCGCGGGGCCGAACACGCCGGGCATGCGCATCGAGTCGGCGATCGGCTCGAGCGCCTTGGTCACCGCATCGACCTCTTCAGGTGGCATCGCCTCGAACTCGCGCACGCCCGCCGCCCTGGCGAGATCCCATTCGTGGACGACGAGATCGAGGCAGAAGAACTGGTCGATCGTGGCCGCGAAGGTGGTGGTGCCGAACATCCCTTCGTACTCCGTGCCTGCGCAGGACGGATCGTCGAGCGCCTTCTGCACGGCATCACG
>JAOBWQ010000443.1 GCA_025463425.1 Ilumatobacteraceae bacterium
GGCAGGGTCGCGATCGACCGTCCGGACGTGACCTGGATGCACTTCCAATCGCCGCGGGTCTCCAACGTCCTCGACTGCTGTGCGCCGACACTGGCGCGATGGACGACACCCGTGTGGTACGTCTCCATCGCGTTCTCGAGGATCAGCTTCCAGTTGCAGCGGGGCTCGAGCGTCACGGTCCAGGTGCACACCATGTCCTCCGGGCGGTGCGATGCGAGCCGATCGGGAAGATCGCCGAGCGTGTCCAGCAACCGCGGCGCGTCGGCGTTGAACGTGATGAACACGAACCCTGCCCACGTCTCCATCCGGATCGGGATCAGGCCGTTGTCGCTGCGCTCGAAGCCCTCAGCGGCCTGCATGTCAGGGCAGCCGAGCAGGCTGCCGTCGGTGCGATAGCTCCAGGCGTGGTACGGGCAGACGAGGTTCTTGCTGTTGCCGCTGCCGAGCACCAGCAGCGAGCCACGGTGACGACAGAAGTTGGCGAAGCACCTCAGGACGCCGTCGTCGCCGCGGACGAGCACCACCGGTCCACCGACGGTGTCGAAGCTGCGGTGGTCGCCCGGCAAGGCGATCTGATCGACGCGGGCCAGGAAGATCCAGCTCGGCAGGAGCACGTGCTCGCGCTCGGCAGCGAACACGGCGGGCTCGGTGTAGAAGCCCGCCGGCATCGAGAATGCCTCGTTCAGGCTGCGGCGCGCGGCGACGAGTTGATCCGGGTCCATCACCATGATCGGCGTGAGCGTAATCGTCCTTCGATCGGCGGTGCGGCCGGAAGCGCTACCGGCTGACCATGCTTCGATCGAGGCCGGCAGCCTTTGCGTTCTCGACCGCGATGTCAGCATGCATGTACGCCTCGTTCGGCCCGCTGATCCCGACGAGCGCCAGCCCGGCGGCGAAGGTCACCGGGTGCGGGCGGTCGAGCTGCCACAGCCCACGCAACCGGCCGAGGGCCGACTCGGCTCCGGACAGGTTCGTGCCGCGGAGGAGCCACACGAACTCGGTGCCACTGACTCGCCCCACGGAATCTGCGGCGCGTGCGGCGCGGCGGACCGTGCGCGCGAACGCGAGGATGACCTGATCGCCGGTCTCGGTGCCGTAGTAGTCGTTGATCTGCTTGAGGTGCTCGAGCTGGAACAGCGCGATGGCGTCGCCGGGCTGCAAGCGGTTCAGCGCCTGCATCGTGGCCTCCCAGCCTCCCAACCCGGTCAGCGGGTCGGCGGTGTCGGTGGAGCCTGCATTCAGCTGGCCGGCGATCCGTTCGATCGCCAGACGCGCGTCGTCGACGAGCGGTTGGAGCACTCGATCGAGGCGCGCGTAGACAGCGGGATCGGTCGCGTCAGCCAACATCGGTTCGCCGATGCCCAGCGAGAGATCGACGCGCAGGGTCGAACTGCGTTGGTGATGGGCCGAGATGACCATGCCACCGAGGTCGCGCACCGCATCCATCAGCACGCCGACGATCGCCTCATCACTCGTCGCCCGCATCAGCCGGCGAACGGCCGCGAGCAGCAGGCCATCCGGCGAGGCGGTCCCGACCTGACCAAGGGTGAGGACTTCCATCACCAGTCCATCGACTTTTCAAGGGCAGGGCTGAAGAAACCTCACGCGACTTGCAGAAACATTGAGGGTCGCCGCCAGCGGCTCAGTCGGGTGGGGCGACGAAGTCGATCAGGCGCTCCACCGCACCGACCAGCTCGGGCGTGAGATCGGCGTACGAGGTGACCCGGTTGCGCAGTCGGGGCCAGAACGTGGCGAGGTCGGTACCGAGGGCACGGCACATGCCCTCCTTCCACGGCTGCCCGCGAGGCACATCGGGCCACGCCGTCAGCCCGAGCACCTTCGGCCGGATGCCGGCCCAGACGTCGACGAACGGATGCCCCGTGACCAACACGTTCGGGTCGTGCACCTCGGCAACGAGACGCGACTCCTTCGATCCGGCGACGAGGTGGTCGACGAGGATCCCCAATCGGCGCTGGGCCGACGGTTGGAACTCGCGCACCGCACCGGCGAGGTCGTCGATGCCGTGTAGGGGTTCGACGACGATCCCGATCTCGCGCAGGTCGTCGCCCCAGACGTGCTCGAGGAGCTCGGCATCGTGCTTGCCCTCGACCCAGATCCGCGCGGCCTTGGCGACCTTGGCCCGGGCGGGTTCGCGCGCTGCCACCGATCCGCTGTTCGTGGTCCGAGTCGCGCTGGCGGCGGTGGGCACGGGCTGCGCTGCGCGCACGAGCGTGACCGGCTTGCCGTCGAGCAAGAACGCGCCCTCCTTCCACCGGAAGTGGCGGAACTGGTTCTTGCGATCGCGCAGCGTCAGCGCTTCGAACGTGATCTTGACGACATCGCCGCAGAACCCGCTGGCGCGGTCCTCGACCAGCATTCCGATCTGGGCGACGACCTCGCGGTAGCGCGGCCCGCGCTTGGCCTCGGCGAGCTCGCTGAGGATGTCCCGGCTCATGGCCGACCTACGACGTCCGCCCACCAGCGGTCGGTGAGGACCTGGTCGACGTGGACACCGTCGGTGCGCCGGTACGGCGCGCGCATTCCGGAAGCGGCAATGGGCATGGCAAACGATGATGGCATGTACGGCGCGCCCCACACGTGCACCCGATTGCCCGGCCCGCTGAAGGCGAGCAGCCCCTCGGCCAGCTCGATCTGGACGTCGACCTCGCCCACCTGCCCGTATCCCCCGACACCCGGGTGGCCGTCGATCTCGGGGAGCGCCTCGGCGTCGTCGCCGGCGTGCCACTCGACGTCGAAGGTGACGGGCACCAGCGTTCCGTACGCGCGCCGCCACGCCTCCGCCGGGTCGTCGAGCAACACGCCGTGGCCCTCGTTGCCGAGGCTCCACTGCCGGAACGGAACGTCGCACACCTGATCGGCCCACATCTGCGACGGCTTGATCTCGAGGCCCGCGCGCAGATCTGCCC
>JAOBWQ010000465.1 GCA_025463425.1 Ilumatobacteraceae bacterium
CCGACGGCAGCCGGATCCAGATCGTCTGTGCGATCACCGTCGATCCCGTCAAGGGCGAGATCCTCGTCGACTACGAAGGCTCGTCGCCGGCCAGCGCGTCCGGCATCAACGTCGTCAAGAACTACACCCACGCCTACACGACCTTCACGATCCGCGCGGTGCTGAACCCTGAGCTCCCCAACAACCACGGCAGCCTCGAGCCGATCAAGGTCGAAGCGCCGGTCGGCTCGATCGTGAACGCCGTGTCACCCCAGCCGTGCACGGCCCGTCACGTGGTCGGCATGTTCTTGCCCAACGCGCTGCTCAAGGCGCTGTCACAGATCAAGCCGGAGCAGTCGATGGCCGAAGGCTCGGGCGCGGTTTGGACGATGCAGGTCAGTGGCAACCATCCCGACGGCAAACCGTTCATCACGGCGATGTTCACCTACGCCGGCGGCGTCGGCGCACGGGCCACGAAGTCCGGGCTGTCGGCGTGCTCGTTCCCGACCGGAATCGCGGCGGTGCCGGTGGAAGTCGTCGAGGCATCGGCGCCGATCTACTTCCACCGCAAGGAGCTGCGCGTCGGCAGCGGCGGCGGCGGGCAGCAGACCGGTGGGCTGGGCCAGACGATCGAGTTCACCGTTGACACCGAACGACCGTGGCAGCTGAACGCCGTCACGTCCCGCCTCGCGGTCGCACCAGAAGGCATCTTCGGCGGCGATGCGGGCGCGGCCGGCTCGTTCACGGTCAACGGCCAGAACGTCACCACCCAGGCCCGGGTCACCCTGCAGCCGGGTGATCACGTCCGCCTCGATCTCCCCGGCGGTGGTGGCTACGGCTCGCCCGAAGCACTGAGCGACACCGCGTGAGCATCCTGACCTCCGAGCTGCTCGGTTCCTTCGAAGCGTCGGTCGTCGACGTCGCCGCGGCCGTCACCATGCCTCCGGAGATCTACACCGCGCCCGAGTTCCTCGACTTCGAGCGCGCGGCGCTGTTCGCCCACGAGTGGTTGTGCGTCGGCCGGGCCAGCCGGATCCCGCACGTCGGCGACTACTTCACTGCGATGGTCAACAACGAGCCGATCATCGTCACGCGCGCCAAGGACGAATCGATCCGGGCGTTCTCGTCGATCTGCCAGCACCGTGGCATGCAGGTGGCCGAGGGTGAGGGCAACTGCACCAAGTTCACCTGCCTGTACCACCTCTGGAGCTACGACCTCACCGGTCGTCTGCTCGGCGCGCCGGCAATGGAACGCACCGAGTCCTTCGACAAGAAGGACTACCCACTGCCGCCGTTGAAGGTGGAGCTGTGGCAGGGGTTCGTGTTCGTCCACTTCGATCTCGACGCCGCACCGCTGGCCCCCACGCTGGAGACCTACACGCCCTACCTCGCCAACTACGACCTCGAGACGGCCGTGTGCCCGGGCACGTTCACACTGACCGACCTGCCCTGGAACTGGAAGGTGATGTTCGAGAACTTCAACGACGGCTACCACGCCAACCGGCTGCACCACACGATCCAGGACTTCTGCCCGAGCGAGCTGGCGGCGTTCCCCGTGCCGTACTCCGACGAGGCGAACGTGATGTTCCGCACCAACGGCTACACCCACATCGACGGCGGGTTCAACGCCACCACCAAAGCGCTGATGCCGATCTTCCCGAAGCTCACCGAGGAGGAGCGCTGGCGCTCCACGTTCGCGATGATGCCGCCGTCGCTCTGCTTCGGCACCGCCCCGGACCAAGCGTTCTTCTTCATCATCCGGCCCAAGACCGCCGACACGATCGATGTCGAGATCGGCTATCTGTTCGACCCGACGGCGCTGGAGCACCCGATGTTCGACCACCTGTTCGCGATCAGCGACACGGGCGTGCAGGTGTTCGTGAAGCAGGACCAGGACGCCACCACCAAGGTGCAGCGCGGGATGCACAGCCGCTTCGCAGCGCGCGGTCGGTACTCGTGGCAGGAGGAATGCCACGTGCAGTTCAACCGCTGGCTGGTCCAGCGCTACCGCAAGCACTGGCCGACGGCGGCCGTGTCCGACGACGTGGTGGTGACATCGTGATCGAGGTCGCGGTGCCACCCGTCTCGGCGATCGCCGATGTGCTCCGGCTGTGGGGCGTCGATGGATGGCT
Source organism: Ilumatobacteraceae bacterium (assembly GCA_025463425.1). Lineage (GTDB taxonomy): Bacteria > Actinomycetota > Acidimicrobiia > Acidimicrobiales > Ilumatobacteraceae > WLMZ01. The sequence continues at coordinate 2,112 of JAOBWQ010000465.1, forward strand.
CACGCCGCCGCTGTCGCCGGTCGTCGCGGCCCACGCCCCCGTGATCGGCCGGGTGATGACGATCTCGATCATCGCCGGCGCGGCAGGCCCTGGACTTGCACCGCTGTACTCGATGCTGTCGCGCGAGCTGTCCGGTCGATTCGTGGTCATCGGTGGCGGAACCCACGTCGACGGCGCGGTGTGGGGCGAGATCATGGCAACGGCGGCAGCGGCCAACCACGCCGGCGGTGTCCTCGTCGACGGACTCGTCCGCGACGTTCCGACGATGGCCGCGATCGGGTTGCCGACATATGCGTCGGCGGACTGCGTGGTCGGTCCGAACGGCACTGCACACGCCGTCGAAGTCGGCGGCACGATCACCATCGGCGGGGTCAGCATCGATCCGCTGGACTCCGTCGCCGTCGACGCGACGGGCTGCGTGCGCATCCCGCACGCTCGCCTCGACGAAGTGCTCGAGGCTTCGGTGCGATACGCCGCGGCCGAGGACCGGGTGGTGCAGGCGCTGACCGCCGGTGAGCCACTGACGAGTGCATACCTGCACAAGAAGACCGTCGTCGACGAGCTGAGGAGGTGACCCGGCACCAGACCTGACCCGCATCCGTGCGGACCGCCTCGGCGACCAAGCGCAATGAACCGAATGACTGAACCAACACATCTCCAAGGGGGAGACACCATGATCACGACCAACCTCAACCAGACCCCGCCCGGCAGGCGCCACCGACGGACCACGTCCGCCGTCGCCGCCTTCACCGCGCTGAGCTTCCTCGCCGCCGCCTGTGGCAGCGACAAGGCAGCGTCGCCAGCGACCACCGCAGCACCCGCGGCCACCACCGCCGCATCGACCGCAGGATCGACGGCTGACACGACCGCCGCTTCGACGGCCGACACGACCGCGGCCTCGACGGCTGACACCACGGGTGACACGACTGCGGCATCGACGGGCGACACCACGGCGGCATCGACCGGCGACACGACCGCCGATTCGACTGCGGGATCCACCGCCGACACCGGTGCCACGACGCCGTTCGACCTCGACACCAACGGCGACGGCAAGGTCGTCATCGGTGTGGCCACACCCGGCCCGCGCAACGACGGCGCGTACTACCAGGCTCTGGTCGACGGCGTGACGGCGTTCTCCAAGGCGCACAACTTCGCCGACCCGATCATCGTCGACAACATCAAGGCCGAAGAGGCCGCGAGCCAGCTCGACGCCCTCGCCCGCCAGAACGTCGACATGATCGCCGTCGGTGCCGGCGAGATCGGCGATCCGCTCGCCGACCTCACCGTCAAGTACCCGAAGATCGTCTGGTACTGCAACTGCGGTGCCGGCCACGATGCGCTGCCGAACCTGATCCAGTCCGGTGACGACGGCTCCGAGATGGGCTACTCGGCCGGTGTCGCCACCGGCTTGCTGATGCAGGCCAAGGGCGTCACCAAGGCCGCGATGATCGGCAACAACAACTTCAACTTCGAGATCGAGGCGTTCGAGTCGTTCAAGCTCGGCCTGGCATCGATCGACCCGTCGTTCGAGTGGACCTACGTGGCCAC